>NZ_BAAGUV010000031.1:0-1094 GCF_054781215.1 Nocardioides pakistanensis
CCAAACGAGCTATGGCTTTCGGACATCACGGAACACTGGACCGGGGAAGGCAAGCTCTACCTGTGTGCGGTGAAAGACGTGTTCTCGAACCGGATCGTGGGGTACGCGATCGATAAGCGAATGAAAGCATCACTCGCAGTGAGAGCGCTCGAGAACGCGCTCATGCAGCGCGGTTACCCGCAGGGGGTGATTGTGCACTCGGACCGTGGCAGTCACTTTCGGAGCCGGAAGTTTCAGAAGGCACTGAAACGGCACAAGCTCTCCGGATCGATGGGTCGTGTGGGGACGTGTGGCGATAATGCGGCGATGGAGAGCTTCTTCTCACTGCTACAGAAGAACGTCCTCGACCGGGGTTCGTGGCGAACCCGGCAAGAGCTGCGCCTCGCGATCGTGGCGTGGATCGAGGGGAAGTATCACCGCAAGCGCCGGCAGCGCAGGCTCGGGAAGCTGACGCCGGTCGAGTTCGAGGCCATAATGATGGATGCTGTCGGCCTGGCGGCATAAACCCCGGACTCAACTAAACCTTCAGCAGACCCCTACCTCGCCGGCGTGTCCACACGCCGGATGGACAAGCTCGTCAAGACCCTCGGGATTCACTCGCTGTCGAAGTCGCAGGTGTCCCGGATGGCGGCGGAGCTCGATGAACACGTCGAGCAGTTTCGACACCGTCCGCTCGACGACGCCGGTCCGTTTACCTTCGTTGCCGCCGACGCGCTCACCATGAAAGTTCGCGAGGGCGGACGCGTCATAGGCGCAGTGGTGCTGGTCGCGACCGGCGTCAACGGCGACGGGCGCCGCGAGGTGCTCGGCCTGCGCGTGGCCACCAGCGAGACAGGGGCGGCCTGGAACTCGTTCTTCGCCGACCTCGTCGCCCGCGGTCTCGGAGGCGTCCGCCTCGTCACCAGCGACGCCCACTCAGGCCTCGTCGAAGCAATCGCAGCGAACCTGCCCGGTGCTGTTTGGCAGCGCTGTCGCACGCACTACGCGGCGAACCCGATGAGTGTGACACCGAAGGCCATGTGGCCGGCGGTCAAAGCGCTGCTGCACTCCATCTACGACCAGCCCGACGCCGAGGCGGTGCACGCCCAGTTCGA
>NZ_BAAGUV010000032.1:0-540 GCF_054781215.1 Nocardioides pakistanensis
ATCTCGGACGGGTGCACCTCGTGGGCGTAGCGCACACCCTCAGAGTCGAAGACGTCGAGGATCGGGTTCCACCGCCGCGCGAAGTCCTCGTAGCCGTCGTCGATGACCGACTGCGGCACCGGCGGGAACATCGCGACGTAGGGCCAGATCTTCGAGCCGGTGAACCCGGTGACGACATCGGCGCCGAGCTTGCGGGCGACGCGGGCCGCGCGCTGCATGTCCTCGGCCGCGCGCCGACGCACCCCCTCGGGCTCCCCGTCGCCCCACACGTAGGGGCGCACGATGGCCCGATGCCGGAAGTCGATGGGGTCGTCGCAGACCGCCTGCCCCGCCAGGTGATTCGAGATGGCCCACACGCGCAGGCCGTGGCGGTCGAGAATGTCGAGTCGGGATCGCAGGTAGGCGTCGTCCTCGTCGGCGCGGGCGAGATCGAGGTGGTCGCCGGAGGCCGCGATCTCGAGCCCGTCGTACCCCCACTCGGAGGCGAGCCGGGCCACCTCCTCGAACGGCAGGTCGGCCCACTGGCCGGTGAACAGGGTG
>NZ_BAAGUV010000033.1:0-173004 GCF_054781215.1 Nocardioides pakistanensis
ACCGGACGCCCACCCGGACCAACACGCTGAAACAACGGACGGCCGAACCCACCACTATTGGGTTCGGCCGTCCGCGATGTCCTGAGACATCACAGTCAACAGCTGACTCGATTCGAAACCGCGCGGGGCAGGTGATATCTTTTCCGACGCGGTGGCCGGGTGGACCGGCCGCTTTGGGGCTGTGGCGCAGTTGGTAGCGCGTCTCGTTCGCAATGAGAAGGTCAGGGGTTCGAATCCCCTCAGCTCCACCACACCGAAACCCCGTCCCACCAGCGGAGACACCACCGCAGGGGCGGGGTTCTCGCTTGGCAGGGCCGGCGACGCCGAGCTCAGTGTCAGGCCGCCCCGGGCTCCAGCACTCCCATGATCACGTCGTCGTGCCAGGCGCCGCTCGCGTACGCCGCCTCGCGCTCGCGTCCTACCTCGACGAAGCCGCACCGGAGGTAGCAGCGGATCGCCCGGGTGTTGTAGGCCAGGACGCGCAGGTCGATCCGGTGCAGGCCCAGCTCGTCGAAGCCGTATCGCAGGACCGCCTTGTCGCTAGACGTCTGGTGTGGCTGGCGGGGAACGCACTCATCTGCCGCTGTCCGCGTGCCACCCGGCCGGCGTCAGTGCCATCTTCTTCATCGTCGCGCAGGCGGGTCCGCGTTTTGCCGTTCCACGCTCCTCTGCGGATGCGAGTCTGTGTGGGCGGGCGCGATGACTTCCGGCCTGCTCCCCGGTCTTAGGGACATCCACGTTTCGCCCGCGAACTCCGGAGGCACCTTGAAGCTCCTGCTCACCTCAGGCGGCGTCACGAACCCCAGCATCCATTCGGCTCTCGTCGAGCTTCTCGGCAAGCCGGTCGCCGAGTGCCACGCCCTGGTGGTCCCGACGGCGCAGTGGGGTCATCCGATGTGC
Organism: Nocardioides pakistanensis; assembly: GCF_054781215.1. NCBI lineage: Bacteria > Bacillati > Actinomycetota > Actinomycetes > Propionibacteriales > Nocardioidaceae > Nocardioides > Nocardioides pakistanensis. Next base: position 901 of record NZ_BAAGUV010000033.1, read on the forward strand.
GGACCGGCATCGGTGCGGGGCCTGGTGGCCGCCGAGCCCGACTTCCGGCACTTCTCCGGCCTGGGCTGGGCGTCGCTCGGTGTCCTCGAGCTCACGGCGCTGCCGAGCATCGGCGCGGACCGCTGGGTGCCCTGGGTTCGGGAGGCCGACGTCCTCCTGGTCGACGGCGGCGACGCGACGTACCTGTGCCACTGGCTGCGAGAGTCCGGCCTGGCCGACCTTCTCCCGTCGCTGTCCGACATGGTCTGGGTGGGAGTGAGCGCCGGAAGCATGGTGATGACGCCCCGGATCGGCGACTACTTCGTCGAGTGGCCGTCTGCGCCGGACGACCGCACCCTGGGGATCGTCGACTTCTCGATCTTCCCGCACCTGGACCTCTTCCCGACCAACACGCTGGCCCACGCCGAGCGGTGGGCCGCCGACATCGGGCTCCCCGCCTACGCCATCGACGAACAGACGGCCATCAAGGTTGTCGACGGCTCGGTCGAGGTGGTCTCCGAAGGGCACTGGAAGGAGCTCGGGCGCTAGTGGGCCGTGCCGCGGGCTCCCGGACCGACCCAAGTGATACTTCACGGGTGAGACAAGCGGTGCTGCATACGCGTCGGATCCGCCTCGTCCCGTTGGCGGACGAGCACCTGGAGCACGAGATCGAGCTCGACTCGGATCCCGAGGTCCTGCGCTATCTGGGGTCTGGTCGCGCCCGCACCCGCGAGGAAGTCGAACAGCTGCACGAGAGCCGGCTCGCGGTGGCGGCGCGCGCGCCGGGCCTGGGCTTCTGGGCAGGGTTCGTCGGGCCCGTCTTCGTCGGCTGGTGGATCCTCGAGCCGCCTGAGCGTCCGGACCAGGGCCCGGCACGGGGGCAGGCCGAACTGGGCTACCGACTCCTACGCCGGCACTGGCGCAAGGGGCTGGCCAGCGAGGGAGCGCGCGAACTTATCCGCCACGGGTTCGAGGACCTGGGCTTGACCAGGATCTTTGCCGAGACGATGGCCGTGAACCAGGCATCGCTGGCCACGATGGTCTCGATCGGCATGACGCACGTCCGCACGTTCCACCTCGACTTCGAGGAGCCGCTGCCGGGAAGCGAACTCGGTGAGGTCGAGTACGCGACTTCTCGCGGAGACTGGCGCGCAGGCTGAGAGATCTCCATGCCGACCGCGGCGCGCCGTGGCTTCGCGCGGTCTCAGACCGAGGCGAGGAACGCCTGCACCCGCTGCGTGAGCAGCGCGGCTGCATCCGGGTCGTAGTCGCCGAGCGAGGGGTCGGCGAAGAGATGCTGGTCGCCGGGATACACGAACAGCTCCGCGGCCGGTGTGGAGGCGGCGAGCTCGCGTGCGGCCGGCAGGTCCTCGTCGAAGAACTCGTCGCCGTCCTTGCCGTGGATCTGCACCGGCACTCCGTCCGGCCATGCCTCCCCGAACTCCGCGACCGGGATGCAGGAGTACATCAGCAGTGCGCCGCGGGCGCCGGGTCTGGTCTGCGCGAGCTGCTGGGCGATCATGACGCCGAAGGAGAACCCGGCGTAGACCAGGCCGGCACCGAGCTCGTCGGCTGCTGCGGCGCCGCGATCACGGATCGCGTCGAGTCCCGCGTCACGGGCGAACCCGAACCCCTCCTCGATGCTGCCGAAGGTGCGGCCGTCGAACAGGTCGGGCGTGTGCACGGTGTGCCCCGCCCGTCGCAGATCGTCGGCGAAGGCGCGCACCCCGTCGGTCAGGCCCTGGATGTGGTGGTACAGCAGCACCTCGGCCATGTCAGCAGTCTCCCTCGGCCATTGATCGAGGCCTTTGGAACATTCGGTGATGCTAGTCTGATGCGTCGTGGCTGACAACCCTCCGGACTACGAGCTGGCCGATCGGATTGCGCTGACCGAGCCCGCGCAGGTGAAAGCCATCGGCCACCCGCTCCGCACCACGATCCTGCAGCTCCTCCACGAGCGCGCCGCGACCGTCACCGAGCTCGCCGCCGCGGTGGAGCGCCCCAAGAGCACGGTGGCGCACCACGTGGACGTGCTCACCCGCAACGGGCTGCTCCAGGTGGTGCGCACCAGGAAGGTGCGCGCGATCGAAGAGCGCTACTACGGGCGCTCCGCGCGGATGTTCTACGTGGCAGCAGAGCCGTCCCCGGCCGGCGAGGAGATGCCGCGCGACTTCAACGACTTCGAGGTGGCTGCGCGCGAGTCCGCGATGGCCTTCGGGCAGGGGAAGCTGTGGGGCTTCATCCGTCATGCGCGGATGTCGGAGGAGCAGGCCTCCCAGTTCTGGGAGCAGATGGCCGAGCTCGTCGACCGGTTCGACCGGATCCCGAGGTCCGGCGAGACGGTGTACGGGTTCGCGATCGGCATCTACCCCACTGACCACCCGACCTTGCCGCCGGCGGAGTGAGGCGGTCCTTCAGCTCCTGGTGTGCCCGGGTGACCGCACGCTGGATCTCGGCGCCGGCTCCATGCGGCAGTGGAGCACGTAGCTCGGCGAGGTGCTGACGTCACCCCAGGCATCGGTCCGCTCGACCGTGACGAGCCGGCTGGCCTCCTCCCTCTGCAGCACCTCCTGCACGGTCCACGAGTAGATCAGGGCCGGGAAGCCCTCCACGTCCGCGAGCTCGTCGAAGTAGAAGAACGGGTCGACGCCCAGGTTGATCTCACCCGTGACCCACGATCCGACCTGTGACCGGTGCTCCGGATCCTCGATCCCGATGAAGTGATAGGCGAGGGCGCCGAAGTCGATCACCTGGGCGTTCGGTTCGTCGTACACGACCTGGGCACTGACCTCGTACCGCGAGTCCGCGATCCAACGCACCCTCGGCTCGGGTGCGCCGTCCAGCCGCGTCACGCCGTCGCGGCTGGCGAACTCCACGGCGAAGTCGGTGCGCTGACCTGTGTAGAAGTCGGGGTAGTTGCCGTCCAGGATGATCCACGAGTGCAGGTCGATCATCCACGAACCCGTGTCGAGAGGGTTGTCGTGCATGACGCCAGAGTGGCAGATCGGCCGCCGGCCGAGGCCGCGCGCCACAACGCGCGCCGTCAGGTCGGGGTGCGCGTCCTCAGGTGAGCAAGGCACGCTTCGAGAGCGGCGTCGGTGTCGGTGGTGTCCACGAGCAGGCGGGGCCCGTCGGTCGCCTCGTCCCAGGCGTCGAAGCGCATCTGCCGGATCTCCTCCCAGGTCGGCCCGATGTGGCCCGTGCCGGGGGCCTGGCGGATGTCGACCCTGCGGCGGTGCTCCACCACATCGTGCAGCGTGGTCTCCAGCGGGACCAAGCGAGCGTCCGTCGTCTCCGAGGCCGCGCGCCACAACGCGCGCCGTTCATGACTGCCGTTCACCCCGTCAACCACGACGGGTACCCCGTTGCGCAGGTTCTCCGTGGCGACATCGCTGGCGATGTCGTAGCCCACCCGGGCGGCCCGTTCCGCGTCCTCGGTGAGGCCGCTGCGCAACATCGGACCCACGATCGCGTCGGTGCGCAGGTACACCGCCTGCAGCCGACTGGCAAGCAGCCTGCTGAGCGTAGTCTTGCCCGTGCCGGGCAGGCCGGCGAGGACGACCAGCAGGGGCGGGCTCGGTGTCACTCCGGCGAGGGCTGGGGTTCGGTCTGTGGCTCAGCCGGTACGTCGGGGTGTTCCCCCGGGTCCTGCGGATCCAGGCCCGGCGTGGTGACGGGCGACCCGTCGGGGTTCGTGTCGGGCCGCAGAGCGGGATCTTCATGGCTGGGTTCGAACGGCTTCGTGGTCATGTGGACGCCGTACCCTCCCGAGGCACGGCCCAACCATCCCGCCCGGGCGGAGCGCTCAAGCCGGCGCCAGCAGACTGGCCAGCGTCGCCACCATGACGAGCCCGCCCACGGCCGCGCCGTACAAGGAAGCCCGCGAGCTCCGCGCGCCCGCAACGAGCCGGAGCAGGAGTCCCGCGGACAGGCTCAGACCGCCGGCGACGACGGCGCCGATCTCGGCAGCGAGCCAGGGAGACACCTCCGGGTCGATCCACGGCGTCGGCGGCGTCACTCCGAGGATCCAGCTGTACGAGCACAACCACAGGAACAGCGCCAGAACGCCGGTGCCCAGCACGGCGGATCCGAGCACCCGCGCGGCCTTCCCCCGACTCTTCACGCGGAGCAGCGTAGGGCACGGAGGGTGCTGCAACGCCCGACAAGCGCCACGTCTCTGCGACACAACCTCCCGGCGGCCGACGGAGTCAGACCAGGAGAAGGGGGTGGTGTCGAATGGACACCGTGACCACGGGTGCGGACAGGCTGGTGTACGAGGAGTACGCCGCGATCGCCTGGCCGTCGCTCTACCGCTACGCCTACCTGCTCACCGGGATCCACGCCGACGCGGAGGACCTGGCGCAACAGACACTGCTGAAGGCGTACCGATCCTGGTCGCGGGTCCGGGCAGCTGACTCGCCCGACGCGTACCTGCGCCGGATGCTCACCAACAGCTACCTGTCCCAGCGGCGTCCGCGTAGTCGACGGCTCGAGCTGCTCACCGATTCGCCGCCCGACCGAGGACTCCTCCCCGACCATGCCGCCGAGGACCGGATGGTGCTGTGGCCACACGTGAGGTCGCTGCCGCCACGCCAGCGCGCGGTGATCGTGCTCCGCTACTACGAGGGCCTCAGCGAGCAGGAGATCGCGGAGGCCCTGGACTGCTCCCGCGGCAACGTGAAGTCCACGGCCCACCACGCCCTCAAGTCGCTGCGAGCCGCGCTCGCCGACTCCGGCTCGACGAGCGGGAGGGAGAACTGAGATGCACAACGACCTCGAAGAGACGCTGACCCGCGAGCTCCGCGCGGTGGCCGGTGACCTCCACGTGCCGCCGATGCCCTCGCTGCCGGAGCCGGCGCGCAGGACACGGCCTTCGGCGCTGCTGGCCGTCGCGGCGGCGGTGCTGGTCGTCGTGGGGCTCGGCGGCGTCCTCGCGACGATCCTGGACGGTGACCCGGGACCGGCCCAGCCGACTCCGTCGCCCTCCGTGCCGGCCTCTCCCACGCCGTCGAAGAGCCCCGACGAGCGGACCCGGCCCATCCCCACGACCGCGCCGACCGTCCCCTATGTCATCGGCTCCGGCCTGTACGTCGAGGGGGAGCAGGTGCCGGGAGAGTGGTGGATGGTGCGCCCGTCGGGGCAGGCGTGGATCGCCGTGGACAAGGACTTCCTCTGGTGGTGGGGCCGTGGACCGGCTCCTCGAGAGCTCCCCAACGGTGAGGACGCGACTCCGGTGCTGTCCCCGAACGGCCGGTACGTCGCCGTGGTGCGCGTCTCCGCGAGCAACGCCAGCATGCTCACGGTGCTCGACACGGACGACGGTGAGAACGTCGCAGCCAGCCCCGCCTCCCTCGGCAGGTTCACCGTCGACGACGCCGCCCACGTCGTGGCCGTCCTCGACGACGGTCGGGTCGTCGTCCGACGCGGGAGCACGGACCTGCTGTGGACTCCCGGCTCCGTGAACCGCATCGTCGAGCTGGCCGAAAGTGCTCCGGAACAGAAGGTCCTGGCGGCCACCGCTGCCGGCCTCGTGGTCACCGATGGCGAGACGGGGCGGCCGTACCTCGCGGACATCTCCGACGAAGGCGGCCTCACCCGACACGGAAGCCTGCCCGAGCACGACGACCTCGCGGTCAGTCCGGGTGGCCGATGGCTGGCCTGGACGCCGATCGGGACGACGGGGGGCGAGGTCACCTCGCTGCCCACCCTCGAGGTGCAGAGCTTGGACGGAGAGGGAACCGCGACGCTCGAGGCTCCTGACGGCTGGAGCTTCAAGGTCCGGACCTGGGCCTGGGAGGACGACGACCATCTCGTCTCCACCGTGGTGTCGGCGGACGAGTCCCGCGAGCGAATGGCACGCTGCGGCCCCAGCCAGGCACGCTGTGTGCTCCTCGAGACCGGCAGCCGTTGAGCGGCTCGAGGTCCGGCCGCGTCGGGTCGACCCCGAGGGGGCTGAGCATCCGGCCGCCGCTCGTGGTGGTCGGTGCGTTCGTCGGCGTTCGAGTCCTGGTGCTCATCGCGCTGTTCGCGGCCGCCGGCCACCAGGGGCGAAGCGGCTACCGGGTGCTGACCAAGTGGGATGCGCAGTGGTACCGCGGGATCGCCGAGGACGGGTACGGCCTCGTGAGGCTCCACGAGGACGGGCGCCTGCTGGCCGACTACGCGTTCTTCCCCCTGTATCCGCTCACCGAGCGCGCCGTGTCGGCGGTGATCGGGCTCGGGGCCGTGGACGCCGGCCTGGTCATCAGCGCCGTCGCCTCGGTGGTGGCGGCGCTCGGCATCTTCGCCATCGCAGACGGCCTGTACGGCGCTCGGGTCGGCGTCGTCGCGACGGTGCTGTGGGCGGCCCTCCCGGTTGGGATCGTCCAGTCGATGGCCTACAGCGAGTCGCTGTTCACGGCGCTGTCCGTGTGGGCGTTGCACGCGACCTTGAGGGACAGGTGGCTGCTGGCCGGCGTCCTGGCGTGCGCCGCCGGTCTCACCCGCCCGGTCGGTGCGGCGGTCGCCGCCGCCGTCGTGGTTGCGGCCGTGGCACACGGTCTGCGGGGTGGCGCGCACCGCGGCCCGCACGCCGGTTCGCGGTGGCGGCCGCTGCTCGCTGCGGTGATCGCCCCGCTCGGGTTGGTCGGCTACCTGGTCTGGGTGGGCCGGCGGGTCGGCAGCACCACCGGCTACCTCGACGTGACGAACGGGTGGGAGAACGGCTTCGACGGCGGGGCTGCCTTCCTGACCTGGATCGGCGAGCTTCTCGCCGGACCTTCTCCGGTGAGCGGCGTCCTGGTGGTCGCCGGCCTCGGCCTGCTGGTCTGGGTCCTGGCTCTGTGCGTCAAGCAGCGCCAACCGCTGCCCCTCGTCGTGTTCACGGTCGGCCTGGTCGCCCTGTCGCTCACCACGTCGGGGTACTTCGGCTCGAAGCCGAGGTACCTCCTCCCGGCCTTCCCGCTCCTGTTCCCGCCGGCTCGATGGCTGGCTGAACGCCGTACCGGGCTCGCGGTGACGATGCTCGCGCTCGTCACCGCGGCCGCGATGGCCTACGGGTCGGTCTGGCTGCTCGGTCCTGGCCCGCCGTAGGTGGTCGGGTCAGCGGCAGGACTTCCAGATGCCGCGCGGCCAGGCCTTCGCCTTCCGCTCGGACAGCCGGTAGCCGACGGTGCGGAGAAACGGCTTGCCGGCGTAGACGTACACCTCGGCCCAGCCGCGGAAGACCTGGGCTCGGTTGATGTCCTTGCCGTTCTTCATCACGTACCGCAGCAGTCGGCCGTACCGGTCCACGCGGTCCTGGGTCGGGTCGGAGACCAGCAGGACCCGGGTCCGGAGCGGCAGCAGCTGCTTGAGTGAGCGCGACGCCTGCGGGCCGCCGCACTCGGTGCCGCCGTGCACCTCGGGGGTGTCGATCCCGATCAGGCGGACGTTCTTGCGGGCGCCGCCGGCCAGGCGCACCCGGATCGTGTCGCCGTCGGTGACCTTGATGACCCGGGCGTACTGCTTGAGCACGTCGGGCTTGGGCTCGGGCTTCGGGGCCGGCTTGGGAGCCGTTGGCGCCGAGGTGCCGAAGTAGTACGGGCCTGGAAGCGACTCGCAGACCACGCCGTCGCCGTCGGCGTCGAGCCGGTGCGGGTCGGAGAAGGGTCCGCCGTTGCTGATGAAGAACAGCTGAGCGGCCTTCTGCGAACCGAAGTCGGAACAGTCCTTGTCCCCGACGGCGTGCGCGGGCACGGCGACGGCGGTGACGGTGCCGGTGAGTGCGACGGCGGCGAGGGCCGCGGTGAACCGGTGCGATACGTGCATTCTTGTTCCCCCGGGTGGTGGCTGGTTTCTCGCCAGGAGGCTAGGTCGGCCTCGGCCGTCGCGGGCGGGAAGCCGCAATCCCACCCGCCGACGGGCGTCGCGTGATAGCGGACGCACGCTCCTACGCGGTCGGTGTGCCGTCCTCCTAGACTTCCTCCCGCCTCCGGGCCACCCGGTCCCACACGCCACGCCCCCGATGTGAGAAGCAGATGACGCACGAGCCGCAGCACGACCACGACCACGATCACGGCGCTGACCGCGGTCACGCACACGGGCACGGGGACCACAACAACAACGGGAACGACCACGGACACGACCACGACCACCCGCAGGGGCTGAAGGGGTTCGTGCTGGGGATCTTCCGGCCGCACAGCCACGATGCCGCGGACTCGGTCGATGCCGCGCTGGAGACCAGTGCGCGGGGCATCCGGGCGGTGAAGGTCAGTCTCGTCGCGCTTGGCGTGACGGCGCTCCTCCAGGGTTTGGTCGTCGTCGCCACCGGGTCGGTGGCCCTGCTCGCGGACACGATCCACAACTTCTCGGATGCGCTGACGGCCCTGCCGCTGTGGGTGGCGTTCGTGCTGGGTCGGCGACCGCCGTCTCGCCGCTACACCTACGGCTACGGCCGGGCCGAGGACCTCGCGGGGGTGTTCATCGTCGCGATGATCGCGCTGTCGGCCCTGCTCGCCGGCTGGGAGTCGGTGCGCCGGATCGCTGACCCGCAGCAGGTCGACTACGCCTGGGCGGTGGTCGCGGCGGGGGTGATCGGCTTCGTCGGCAACGAGATGGTGGCGGTCTACCGGATCCGGGTGGGCCGCGAGATCGGCTCGGCCGCGCTGGTCGCCGACGGCCTGCACGCGCGCACCGACGGGTTCACGTCGCTGGCGGTGGTCGGCGGGGCGCTCGGCGTGCTGGCAGGCTTCCCCCTCGCCGACCCGATCGTCGGACTGCTGATCACCGTCGCCATCCTGTTCGTGCTCAGGTCCGCCGCGGTCGACGTCTACCGTCGGCTCATGGACGCCGTCGACCCCGAGCTGGTGACCGCCGCGGAGTCCGCTCTGGCCACCACACCCGGGGTGCTGGCGGTCGAGAACGTCAAGGTGCGCTGGGTGGGGCACCGGGTGCGCGCGGAGGCAGGCATCGCGGTGGACCCCGAGCTCAGCGTCACCGAGGCGCACGGGATCGCGATCGAGGCGCACCACCGGTTGCTCCACGAGGTGCCCAAGCTCGTCGAGGCGACCGTGGACGTCTCGCCGGACGGGCCGGTGGGGGAGGACCAGCACGCGCTGATCGCCCACCACGTGGCTGCGCGACCGGTGAGCCGGGGTTAGGGCCCGCCGCTCTGCCATCGGTCGCACACGTCGCGGCCGCCGCGGTCGCCCGGCTCACCTGCGTCGGACGCGGAGCTTTGCCCGAGGCGTTCGGCCTCTCGGCCCCGTGAGGGCCCTCCGGTCCACCACGTCGGGACCTTCGGCCTCGTGTGCCGCCGGCCGATCAGGGACCCTTGCGTCAACGGACCAACGGTCCGCAAACGCCGATACCGCACCTGCTACCCACGGGGGACCCCTGATGAGGACGAAGCTCACACGCGCTGCCATCGCCACTGCCGTCGCAGGGCTGCTGCTCGCCGGCTGTTCGACGAGCGGCGGCTCCACGGAGACCGCAGAGTCTCCGGAGGCCGCGACGTCCAGCGTGCCGGCCGCGGCGGAGCCGTTGCTGGCGGACTTCGGCCTCGAAGGGATGGACACCGTCGAGATCGTCGACCACCTCGAACGGCTCGGTGGCGAGGACCGTCCGACAGACCTGATGGCGTCGGTCCGCGTCGACGAGCTCCTGGTCTCCTCCGGTGGCGAGGAGTACGGCCTGGCCCTGCCCGAGGACCGGTTCTACCTCTCGGTCGCGCCGTACGTCGACCAGACGCACGAGTGCTTCTACCACTCGCTGACCACCTGCAAGGGCGAGCTCGGCGCGACCGACGTCGAGGTGCAGATCGTCGACGAGACCAACGACGAGGTGCTCGTCGACGGGACCGAGACCACCTTCGACAACGGGTTCGTCGGGTTCTGGCTGCCACGCGACATCGAGGGCACGCTGCGCGTCAGCTACGACGGCAAGACCGCCGAGATGGACTTCGCCACCGACGAGGAGGCGCCGACCTGCGTGACCACCCTGCAGCTGGCCTGAGGACAGCGGCGGCGTCAGGCGGAGACGGCGATCTTGTCCTCGACGGCGCGGACGACCTCCGGCGTGAGCTCGGTGATGCCGTGCTCGTCGCCGGCGTGCCGGGCGACCTCGGCGAGCAGCACGTCGCGGTCGGGGCTCTCGAAGCGGGCGGTGCAGCCGGGCATCACGTCACCGCAGGCGAGCTTGAACGTCATCGGTCTTCCTCCACGGTGGGGGCGCTTGGCGACATCGCAGACGGGCGGAGCGGGACCCGCACCCACAGCACGGCGCCGCGCTCGTCCTGGTCCACCCCGATCGTGCCGCCGTGGGCCACGGTGAGGGCGCGGGCGAGATAGAGGCCGATCGTAACGCCGGTGGCGTCGTCGTTGAGGTCGAACGGCTCGAAAAGTGCCTGCAGCACCTGCGGGTCGATCGGGTCGCCGTCGCGGACCACCCGCAGCTCCATCCACGGCGCTGCGGTCTCCACCTCGACCCGCAACGAACGCGGCTCGGGCAGGGCGTGGCCGGCCTCCCACAGGTCGCGCAAGACCCTCCGGAAGAGCGCGGGGTCGACGGCGACCTCGGTGCTGGGACCGGCTCCACCGACCGGGCCGACGCCCGGCAGGTCGGCGGCCAGGTCGCCGACGGTGACCGGCTCCGGGGACAGGCGCAACCGGCCCAACGACGCAGCCGCCAGCAGCTCCACGTCGTACACCCGCTCGGCCAGCCGCCCGAGCGCGTCGTCGAGGCGTGCGAGCCCGCCGGCCATGCCGGGCGGCACGTCGTCGTCGAGCAGCATCGCCACCCAGCCCCGGGCGACGGTCAACGGCGTCCGCAGCTCGTGCGCGAACGCCGCCAGGAACCGGTCACGCTGGCTCGCCGCCCTCGGGTCCGGTCGGTTGGTCACCTGCGCGGTGCCGGCGTCGACGAAGGCGGAGACCCAGCGGTGCAGCACCGTGGCGTCGACCGACCAGCGTCGCGCGACCTCGGGCACGCTCGCGCCGCCGAGAACCTCGAGTACGGCGGCCACGCGGGCGTCGGTGGCCGGCTCGTCGCCGGACACCAGTCGTGGCCGCGCCGGCGGCTGTTGCGTCATGGGTGCACCTCGGTCCCTCCTGGGTCCGGCGAGCCTAGTGGTGGGGCGCGATCCGGGACAGCAGCGTGCGTGCGGCGGCCGTGACCAGCTCCCGCTTGTAGGTGAGCACGTAGTCGAACCGCCGCTCGAGCTCCGGACCGGCGTCGCCGAGGTCCCGTGCGAGCAGGGCGGCGGTGAAGTGCGGGTGCACCACCACGACGTCCCACTCCTGGAGCATCGGGTCGGACGGGCCGAGCGTCGCGCCGCGCACCCCCGGCACCGGGTCCGCCGGCAGGCCGGCAGCGATCGCGCAGACGAAGCCGGTCGCGTCGGACAGGCCCTCGTAACGCCGGGCGGTGTCCGGGGTGAACTGCGCCTCGTGCTGGAAGGTGGCGGCCAGCATCGCGATCTCGCCGGCCCGCATCGCCTCTCGCTCCAGCTGCTTGCTCAGCTCGATGAGCAGCCGCTTGGTCGACCGTCGTACGGGCATGCTGCGCGGCACGTGCGAGAAGGCTGAGAGCAGCGACTGCTCGGACCTGATCCCGGCGGGTGGCCGCGGGAAGAGCCACCGGTCGTGGCCCACGCCGGCGGGCCGCGGGTCCGGACGGCCGAAGAGCCAGCCCTGGCCCAGGGTCGCGCCGAGCGCCCGGGCCATCTCGAGGTGCTCGGCGGTCTCGATCCCCTCCGCCAGGACGAGCGCCCCGCTGCGCTCGGCGTAGGCGTTGACCGCGTGGATCACCTCGGCCACGGCGCGCGAGGGCTGGTCCTGGACCAGGGCCAGGTCCAGCTTGACGATGTCGGGTCGCAGCAGGTCGATGAACGTCAAGGAGGCGGAGTCGACCCCCACGTCGTCGAGCGCGATCGCCCAGCCGAGCTGTCGGACCCGTTCGGCAGCGGTCAGCAGCTCCGCCGGCCGGCTGGCCAGGGCACGTTCGGTGATCTCGACGACGACGCGCAGCCCGGCGCCGCGTTCGGTGAGGGCGGCGAGGTCGTCGAGGGGTGCGGTGGCGATCGCGCCCGGCTCGACGTTGACGAACAGCGCGATCGGCTCCTGCAGCTGCAGCTCGGAGGCGTTGCGGAGTGCGGCGAGGAAGCAGGCGTGGTCCAGCTTGTCGGTCAGCCCGACGGCGCCGGCGGCACGGAACAGCTCGGTGGGCGCCTCGTAGGGGCCGGCCGGACCGCGGCTCAGCGCCTCGAGCGCGAGCACCTCACCGGTCTCGAGGTCGACGATCGGCTGGAAGACGGTGCGCACGCGGGCCTCGACGACGATCTCGAGCAGCGTGGCGATGTCGGGCACCGCCGTACCGGCAGACGATCCAGCCAAGTCCGGCCTCCGTACCGAGAGAGGTTGCTGCACCACACCGACGGCCGGGCGCTCAGGGCCGACCGTCAGTCGCTCAGCCTAGGAAGTCCAAGAGCGTTTCGGGGCCTTTCTCCGCAATGTCCGTCTCGTCCGTGACCCGCCGGCCCCGTGATAATCGATCGCAGCGCCCTGGCGTCCGGGTGCACGATGAGGTCCATGACCCCCTCGTTCGCCGAGATCTCCTGGCCCGTCCTCACGAAGCGGCTGACGCTGCGGCCTGCGACCGAGGCGGACGTGGACGCGGTGTGGCGCTACCGGCGGCTCGAGGAGGTCGGCCGCTGGCTGACCTCGGCTCCCACCGAGCGCGCCGCGTTCGCGGAGAAGTTCTCGACGCCGGACCGTCTGGCAAAGACGCTGCTGGTCGAGCTCGACGGCGAGGTCATCGGTGACCTGATGCTCGCGGTGGAGGACGCCTGGTCGCAGGCCGAGGTGCGCGAGCGCGCGCAGGGTGTCCAGGCGGAGATCGGCTGGTGCCTCGACCCGGGGTACGGCGGTCAGGGGTACGCCACGGAGGCCGTGGAGGAGCTGGTCCGGCTCGCCTTCGAGGACCTCGGCTTGCGCAGGGTGGTCGCCAACTGCTTCGCCGACAACCGGCAGTCCTGGCGCCTGATGGAGCGGATCGGGATGCGCCGTGAGGTGTACGCCGTCAAGGAGTCGCTGCACCGGTCCGGGGAGTGGCTCGACGCGCTCGGCTACGCCCTGCTCGCGGAGGAGTGGCGCGACCGCTGAGCGCCGGTCGCCCGGGGTCTCAGTCGCCGACCAGCGCGCTGACGGCCGCGTCGCGGTCGACGTGGTCGCTCTCGGTGCCCGGCCACACCGCGCGCGACGTGTGCGCGAGGAAGTCGAGCACGTCGCGGGAGCGCATCTTGATCACGGCCCGCCCGGCCGGGGACTGCAGCGTGAGGAGCAGCGCCGCCCGGCCGTCGGGGTCCAGGGACGGGGAGACCCGGACGTCACCCTCGCCGACCGGTTCGTGCACGCCGCTCATCAACAGCTCGCGGCTGAACACCCACCGGACCGTCGTACCGTCCACGAGGAAGTGCACGGCGACCGCGTAGGGGTCGGTCGGGTCGTAGTGGAGGTTGGCCTCCACCGGGGTCGGACCCTCAGGTCCGACGAGGTCGACGACGACGCTGCTCGTGATGGGCAGGCGGTATTCGTTCATGGTTGCTCCGGGGACTCGGGCGCTGGGTGGCGGGCGGGTCCGAGCTGGGGGGAATGACCCGTGCCGCACACGATGGTGGCAAGCCCGAAGCCAGTTCGCCAGCAGGCTATGCACCTTGTGTCACCCGTGTGTCGGTACGCCCCCGAAGGTTGTGAGCGAGCCGACGCCCGGGATGCCGGGTTCGCCGGATCCGTCCCCGGGCCGGGCCCCCCGCGGGGCCGCGCACACGAAACACCCCCGGCAGTATGTGGGGGACCGGCCGGGGGTGTCTCTATGGAGGAGATCGGCTCGAGTAAGCCAACCCACGAATAAGAACGTCTGGCGGCTCGAAATCATTGCGCCCTTGTGAAATGTCTGGTCCGGTCACGGCTCGGGTCCGGCGGGCCGACCCCGCGCGGTGCCGCCTCGCGCGCGCTCCGGTGCGTTAGCCTTCGCAGCGCCGGGTACGGGCGGACGGCACCGTCCCTCGAGGAGCTGAGGAGTCAAACGCATGGCAGGTCGCCGGATCTATCTGGTGGGGTCCTCGGGCTACCCGTACTACGGCGACGAGGCCGTCGCGGCGGCCTGGCTGCGTCACCTGGCGGCGACCGAGCCCGACGCGGAGGTGTACCTCGACTGCCCGAACCCCGGCGGCGCCCAGCTCTTCCTCGGCGACCTCCACCCCCACGTCCGGTTCGTCGACACGCTGTTCCGGATCGGCTGGGCGGCGCCGAGCGAGGACCCCGACGAGGTCGTCCGGTTCGCGGCGCAGGCGGTCCGCCAGCCCGGCTTCGGCTACGCCCACCGGGCCGCGGGCATCGAGCTGCTGCAGACCGTCGACGTCTTCCACGTGATCGGAGGCGGCTACGTCAACGCGATCTGGCCTCGTCACCTGACCTTCCTGGCCGCCGGGCAGGCGCTCGCCGCGGACTTCGGCAAGCACGTGGCGATGACCGGCAACGGCCTGCTGCCCGGCGCGGCTCCGGCTGCGCTGCTCGACGAGCTCACCACCGGCTTCGCGGTGCTCGACGTCCGGGACGCCCAGTCTCGCGCGCTGCTCTCGAGCGAAGCCGCCACCGACACCGGCGACGACGCCCTGCTCGGTGAGAGCGCCGACGTCTACGACCAGCGCGACAGCGTGTCCACCATGGTCTGCATGCAGTCCGACCTCCTCGACGGTGACGTCGAGGCTCTCGCGACCAGCGTCGTCGAGACCGCCAAGGCGTGGGGACTGCGGCCGGAGAAGATCGGCTACGTCGAGGCCATCCCGGGCCAGGACCGCGTGGTCTTCGAGCTGGTCGAGTCCCAGCTGCCGGGGATGCGCTTCTACCCGTTCACCGAGGTCTGGCGCGAAGGTCTCCCCGCGCGCCGTGGCCAGCGCTGGATCACCACGCGGGAGGCGCTCCACCTGGCTGCAGCCGCCGCCGGCGCGTGGGGTGTCGCGTTCCCGATCAAGGCCGGCTACGACGACGTCGGCCACCAGGACCTGGTCGACAAGGGCTCGCGCTGGGTGATCGGCACCCCGGGCGAGCCGGCCCCCGAGACGCACGGCGACGCCGGTTTCGGCACGGCACTGGCCGGGCTGGTCGAGGCGAAGAAGGCAGTCGCGCAGCGGGTCTACGGCCGCTGAGCCGGGGTCAGATCCAGGCCCGGAACCAGATCCGCTGCAGCCACTCCCGGGTGGTGACCAGCTCGTCGGTGTACACCGGCCAGAACCAGGCGAAGTTCACCACGACGAGCACCACGAACGCCCCGGCGACGGCGGCGCCCCACATCCGGCGGCGGTACGACGTGCGCGCGGTGCCGAGCAGGTGCCCGATGAGCAGGGTCACCGCGATCACCGTGAACGGCAGCGTGGCGAGCGCGTAGAACGAGAAGATCGGGCGGTCGTCGTACCTCAGCCACGGCAGCCAGGTCGCGGCCGCGCCGACCACGGCGACACCGAACCGCCAGTCCCTCCTGGCCGCCCAGGCGAACAGCGCGTAGCCGAGCGCGAGCGCCCCGCCCCACCAGAGCACCGGGGTTCCGAGCAACAGGATCTGGCGCAGGCAGGTGCTGCCCTCGGCCGCCTCGCAGCCCTGCTGTCCCGGCTGGATGTCGAGGTCCGCGTCGACGCCCACCGGCCGGTTCAGCACCAGCCAGCCCTTGGGGTCGGACTGGTAGACGTGCTCGGACTCCAGCAGGCCCTGGGTGTGGAAGGTGTAGACGTCCTGGTGGTAGTTCCACAGCGACCGCAGTGACTGGGTGACCTCGCCGAGTCCCTCGGCGTCGGTCTCGATGTAGGAGCCCCAGTAGGGCCCGTACTGGGTGTCGGAGAGCGCCTGCTCGTACTCCGCGGCATGCATCAGCCAGCCGGTCCAGGACAGCACGTAGACGACGAAGGCGACCACGACCAGGTGCACGAACGCCGGGACCGCGTCGACCAGCGCCGAGCGCAGCCACGCCCGCCGGATGCCGAGGGAGCGGCGGGCGCCCGCGTTCCACGCCCACACCAGTAGGCCGAACGCCGCCAACGGGAACAGCGCGTTCCACTTGGTCCCCACCGCGAGCCCGAACAGCACGCCGGCGACCAGCAGCCACGGCCGGAACAGCAGCCCGCGCACCGGCCCCCAGTCCGAGGCGGACGCGGTCCAGCCGACCGGGGTGAGCCGGGCCATCCGCAGCCGGGTCCAGTCCCGGTCGGCGACCAGGGCAGCCACCGCGGCCAGCAGGAAGAAGGTCATGAAGATGTCCAGCAGCGCCAGCCGCGACATCGCGAAGTGCAGCCCGTCGAAGGCCAGCAGCAGGCCCGCGGTGCAGCCGAGCAGCGTCGACCCGGTCAGCCGCCGCGCGAGCCGGATCATCACCAGCACCGACAGCGTGCCGACGACGGCCGAGGCGACCCGCCACCCGAACGGGTCCATCCCGAACGCCGCCTCGCCCAGCGCGATCAGCCACTTGCCGACCTCGGGGTGCACGATCATGCTCGGCGAGTCGGTGAACAGGCCGTCGAGCCGGCCGACGAGGATCTTGTTGTTCGCCCCGTCGACGTAGCCGGTGGTGAACCCGTTCTTCAGCAGCGACCAGGCGTCCTTGGCGTAGTAGGTCTCGTCGAACAGGAACTCGTGCGGGTTCCCGAGCCGCCAGAAGCGCAGGAACCCGGCCAGGGCGGTGACGACCAGGGTCGCCACCCAGCCGGTACGGCGGTCGAGCCCGCGTGAGACGGGGACCAGGCGGCGACGCGCGCTCGGGACGGGGCGGCCGTCGGCGGTGCGGGACAGCCCCATCGTCCGCCGGTGCTCACGCGGAGGCGGCTCCAGGGTCGTCGTCACGCGCCCATGCTAGGCCGGTGGCATGATGCGCCGGGTGAACCACTCCGGCGTCCTCGTCCTCGCGGCCACCCCGATCGGGCAGGTGGCCGACGCGCCGCCCCGGCTGGCCGAGGAGCTCGCCGGCGCCGACGTCGTCGCCGCCGAGGACACCCGCCGGCTCAAGCGGCTCTGCGCCGACCTCGGCGTGGAGATCGCCGGCCGGGTGGTGTCCTACTTCGAGGGCAACGAGGCCGCCCGGACCCCGCAGCTGGTGGAGGCCCTCGAGGAGGGGCAGCGGGTGCTGCTGGTCACCGACGCCGGGATGCCGTCGGTGTCCGACCCCGGCTACCGGCTCGTCGCCGCCGCCGTCGAGCGCGACGTCCGGGTGACCGCCGTACCGGGGCCCTCGGCGGTGCTCACCGCACTCGCGGTCTCCGGGCTGCCGGTGGACCGGTTCTGCTTCGAGGGGTTCCTGCCCCGCAAGGCCGGCGAGCGCGCGCGGCGGCTGGGGGCGCTGGCCGCGGAGGAGCGGACGATGGTCTTCTTCGAGGCACCGCACCGGACCGAGGCGACACTCGCCGCGATGGCCGATGCGTTCGGCGCCGACCGCCGGGCGGCCGTGTGCCGGGAGCTGACCAAGACCCACGAGGAGGTACGACGGGCAGGGCTGGCCGACCTCGCCGCATGGGCCGCCGACGGGGTCCGCGGCGAGGTGACGCTGGTCGTCGAGGGAGCGACCGCGACCGCCGACGTGCCCACCGACCCGGCCTCGCTGGCCGAGCTGGTCGCCGACGCCGAGGCGCAGGGCAGCACGCGCAAGGACGCGATCCTCGAGGTCGCGAGGCTGGCCGGACTGCCCAAGCGGGTGGTCTACGACGCCGTGCACAAGAAGGCGTAGCCGCCCCTCGTAGACTCCGCCGCATGGCACCCGACGCACCGATCCGTGACCGTGCCGAGAAGGGCGACTCGGGTGAGCGGCGTGACCGCAGCCGGCCCCCGGCACCGGAGCCGCTGCCTCGCCCGGTGGTGGACAACCACTGCCACCTCGACATCGCCGACGGCTCCTGGCTCCCGGTCGAGGAGGCGCTCGCCGAGGCCGCGGCGGTCGGCGTCCCGAGGATCGTGCAGATCGGCTGTGACCTGCCCGGTGCCCAGTGGGCCGTGGACGCCGCGGAACGCTTCGACGCGCTGGTCGCCGGGGTCGCGCTGCACCCCAACGAGGCGCCGCTGCTCGCCGCGGACGGCAGGCTCGACGAGGCGCTCGCGGTGATCGAGCGGCTCGCCGCGAGCAGCGACCGGGTCCGCGCGGTGGGCGAGACCGGCCTGGACTACTTCCGCACCGGCGAGCACGGCCGCGCCGCGCAGCACGAGTCGTTCCGCCGCCACATCGACCTGGCCAAGCGGCTCGACAAGACCCTGGTCATCCACGACCGGGACGCGCACGACGACGTGCTGCGGATCCTCGACGAGGAGGGCGTGCCCGACCGGGTGGTGATGCACTGCTTCTCCGGCGACGCCGACTTCGCCCGGGCCTGCCTCGACCGGGGAGCGTGGCTGTCGTTCGCCGGCACCGTGACCTTCAAGAACGCCGAGCCGCTGCGCGAGGCGCTGCGGGTCACCCCGCGCGACAGGGTCCTCGTCGAGACCGACGCGCCGTACCTCACCCCGATGCCCTACCGCGGCCGGCCGAACGCGTCGTACCTGGTCCCGGTCACGCTGCGGTCGATGGCGCAGACCCTCGGTGCCGATCTCGAGGAGCTCTGCGAGGCGGTCGACGCGAACACCGACGCGGCGTTCGGGGGCCCGTGGGGGCGGTAATCGACCCCTGCACGTAGCCCGATCTGACTAGTCAACTCCGTGAATCGAGTCACGATCGGCGTGGTTCGGCTTTGTCGGGGGAAGCATCGCCGTTATCGTCTTGTGACTGTTGGCCGGGAGTGGGGAAGCTTTCGGACGGCGCCGAAGAGGGTTCTCGCAGGTTCCCGGCCCCTGGCCGGAGCGTGGGGGGAGCCTCTGTGTCCCACGTGCGCCGGACGTCCTGCGGCCCGGGGAGCACCATCATTGGAGCATCGTGCGGAGTTCCATCGCACTTCTCAGCAAGAGCCGCCTGACCCTCGTCGCCCTCGTGGTGGGTGTGGTCGCCGCGCTTCTCGCCACCACCGTCGGCTACGCCGCGATGAGCAAGACCGTCACCCTGTCCGTGGACGGTGAGGCCGACCAGGTCAGCACCCTCGGCGGCACCGTCGCCGACGTGCTCGAGGCCGAGGGCGTCGAGGTGGGGGAGCGCGACGTGGTCGCGCCGGCACTCGACAGCAGGGTCAACGACGGCACCCGGATCGCGGTCCGCTACGCCCGGGAGCTCGCTCTCACCGTGGACGGCGAGGAGAAGAGCTACTGGGTCACCGCCACCGACGTGAACTCCGCGCTCGACGAGCTCGGCCTGCGCTACGACGGCGCCGAGCTGTCGGTCAGCCGTGGTGCGGAGATCTCGCGTGAGGGTCTCGACCTCGACGTGGTCACCCCCAAGCGCATCGCCCTGAAGCACGGGCCGCGCAAGGTCCGCACCGTGACCGTCCCGGCGCTCACCGTCTCCGAGGCGCTCGACGACCTCGGGGTGAAGGTCGGCAAGCTCGACGAGATCAAGCCCGGCCGCAACGCCGAGATCGAGGACGGCGACAAGATCGTGGTGACCAAGGTCCGCGTCGTGACCCGCAAGGTCACCGAGGCGGTCGACTTCGGCACCACCGAGCGCTCCGACGACTCGATGTTCGAGGGCGAGACCGAGACCGTCCGCGAGGGCCGCGACGGCTCGCAGAAGGTGCTCTACAAGCTGCGCTACGAGAACGGCAAGCTGGTCAAGCGCAAGGCGCTGGAGACCACCGTGCTCCGCGAGCCGGTCGACGCGATCGTCAAGGTCGGCACCAAGTCGCAGCCGGCGCCGAAGGCGAACTTCGCCAGCGGCGACACCGTCTGGGACCAGCTCGCACAGTGCGAGTCCGGTGGCAACTGGGCGATCAACACCGGCAACGGCTACTACGGCGGCCTCCAGTTCAGCCTGAGCACCTGGCAGGCGTACGGCGGCCCGGGCTACCCGCACGAGCAGAGCCGCGAGACCCAGATCGCGATCGCGGAGAAGGTCCGTGACGCCAACGGCGGCTACGGCTCCTGGCCGCACTGCTCGCAGCAGCTCGGCCTGCCCCAGTGACCCACCGGAGGAGCCTCTAGGCTCGTCCGCGTGAGCGAGGACATGACATCCGCCGGACCGAGGCTTCTCGGTCCGGCGGATGTGCGTTCGCTGGCCAAGTCGCTCGGGATCCGGCCCACCAAGCAGCGCGGGCAGAACTTCGTGATCGACGCCAACACCGTCCGCCGGATCGTCCGCGCCGCCGAGCTCGAGCCCGACGACGTCGTGGTCGAGGTCGGCCCGGGCCTCGGCTCGCTGACCCTCGCGCTGCTCGGCAGCGTCTCGCGCGTGGTCGCGATCGAGGTCGACCCGGTGCTGGCCGCCGCGCTGCCGGGGACGGTCGCAGAGTTCGCCCCCGACCACGCCGACCGGCTCGAGGTCGTCGAGGCCGACGCGCTGCGGGTGACCTCGCTGCCCGGACCGGCGCCCACCGCGCTGGTGGCGAACCTGCCCTACAACGTCTCGGTGCCGGTGCTCCTGCACCTGCTCTCCCTGCTGCCGTCGCTGCGCAAGGGCCTGGTGATGGTGCAGTCCGAGGTCGCCGACCGGCTCGCCGCACCTCCCGGGTCACGCACCTACGGCGTGCCGTCGGTGAAGGCCGCGTGGTACGCCGACGTCCGGCGCGCGGGCGCCATCGGACGCAACGTGTTCTGGCCGGCGCCCAACGTCGACTCCGGTCTCGTCGCGTGGGAGCGCCGCGACCCGCCGGCGGTCTCGGTGAGCCGCGAGCAGGTGTTCGCGGTGATCGACGCCGCGTTCGCCCAGCGCCGCAAGACGCTCCGCTCCACGCTGAAGGCGATGGCCGGCTCCGCGGAGGCCGCCGAGGCCGCGCTCGCGCACGCCGGGGTCAGCCCGATGGCGCGCGGGGAGTCGCTCGGCGTCGAGGAGTTCGCCCGCGTCGCCGAGGGACTCGCGCTCGGACGGCAGGGTGGGGCGGCGTGAACCACCCCGTCCCCGGCTCGGTCACCGTCGCGGCTCCGGCCAAGATCAACCTGCACCTCGGCGTGGGGCCGGCACGTCCCGACGGCTTCCACACCCTCGCCACCGTCTACCAGGCGATCGGCCTGTACGACGAGGTCACGGTCCGCCGTTCCTCGGCCACCACCCTCAGCGTGGTGGGGGACGGCGTGGACGTGACCGACGTACCGACCGGGCCGGGGAACCTCGCGCTCCGCGCCGCCGCCCTGCTCGCCGAGCACGCCGGAGTCGCCGACGCCGCGGTGGAGATGAGCATCCACAAGCGGATCCCGGTCGCCGGCGGGATGGCGGGCGGGAGCACCGACGGCGCTGCGGCGCTGCTCGCCTGCCACGAGCTGTGGGGGCTCGACCTGCCCCGCGACGAGCTGCTCCGGCTGGCCGCCGAGCTCGGCAGCGACGTGCCGTTCTGTCTCGTCGGCGGGACCGCCGCCGGGGCCGGGCGCGGCGAGCTGGTGACCCCGGTCGATGACGCCGGCAGCTACTGGTGGGTGGTGGCCACCTCGGAGACCGGGCTGTCCACCCCGGCGGTGTTCGCGGAGTTCGACCGGCGCCACGCCGGGGCGGTCGTGCCGGAGCCGGAGGTCCCCGGTGGCCTGCTCGACGCGCTCACGACCGGCGACCCCGCCGCGCTGGCCGCCGCGCTGGGCAACGACCTCGAGGGGCCGGCCCTGGCCCTGCGCCCCGACCTGGCGGGCCTGCTGAAGCTCGGCGGCGAGCCCCCGGCGCTCGGGTCGCTGCTGTCGGGGTCCGGGCCGACCTGCCTGTTCCTCGCCGCGGAGGAGGCACACGCCCTCGCCGTCCGCGACCACCTCCGGGAGGCCGGCGTCACGGCCCTGGTCGCGCCGGCGCCGGCGCCCGGCGCGCACGTCGTCGCGGCGCTGTGATGCGATAGCCCCCTGATGGCCACCCCTGCACCGAACCTCGTCAACCTCGAGCGCGTCCACAAGTCCTACGGGATCCGGCCGCTGCTCGACGGCGTGAGCCTCGGCATCGGCGCGGGCGAGCGCGTGGGCGTGGTCGGTCGCAACGGTGACGGGAAGACCACCCTGCTGCGGATCGTCGGCGGTCTCGAGGAGCCCGACCAGGGGCGGGTGTCGCGATCGCGCGGCCTGCACCTGGGGTACCTCACCCAGGGCGACGACCTCGACCCGGCCGCGACCGTCCAGCGGGCCGTGCTCGGCGAGCTCGCAGAGCACGAGTGGGCGGCCGACTCCTTCACCCGCGAGATCGTCGAGGTGCTGCTCGCCGGCGTCCCGCTGGACCGGGAGGTGGCCGCGCTCTCCGGTGGCGAGCGGCGGCGCTGCTCCCTGGCCCGGCTGCTGCTCGGCGAGCACGACCTGATCGTGCTCGACGAGCCGACCAACCACCTCGACGTCGAGGCGGTGTCCTGGCTCGCGCAGCACCTTGCCCGCCGTACCTCCGCGCTGGTGGTGGTCACCCACGACCGCTGGTTCCTCGACGCGGTCTGCGACACGACGTGGGAGGTGCACGACGGCGTCGTCGACGTCTACGACGGCGGCTACGCGGCGTTCGTGCTCGCCAAGGCAGAGCGGCAGCGGCAGGCCGCGGCCTCCGAGGCTCGCCGGCAGAACCTGATGCGCAAGGAGCTCGCCTGGCTGCGCCGGGGGGCGCCCGCCCGGACCTCGAAGCCCAAGTTCCGCATCGACGCCGCCAACGCGCTGATCGAGAACGAGCCGCCGCCACGCGACACCCTGGAGCTCCAGCGGTTCGCCACCCAGCGGCTGGGCAAGGACGTGCTCGACGTGGAGGACGTGACGCTCGCCCGCGGCGACAAGGTGCTGCTCGACCACGCCACCTGGCGGCTCGGCCCCGGCGACCGGGTCGGGCTGGTCGGCGTCAACGGGGCCGGGAAGACCTCGGTGCTGCGGATGCTCGCCGGCGACCTGGCGCCGGCCGCGGGACGGGTGAAGCGCGGCAAGACGGTGGCGATCGCCCAGCTCAGCCAGTCCCTCGAAGGTGACGCGACCGGTGCGGCGCCGGCGCTGGACCCGCAGGACCGGGTGCTCGACGCGGTCGAGGCGATCAAGCGGGTGACCAGGACGGCGACCGGCGAGGTCACCGCCTCGTCGATGCTGGAGCGGTTCGGCTTCACCGGCGACCGGCTGACCACCCGGATCGGCGACCTGTCCGGTGGTGAGCGGCGCCGGTTCCAGCTGCTGCGCATCCTGCTGACCGAGCCCAACGTGCTGCTGCTCGACGAGCCCACCAACGACCTCGACATCGAGACGCTCACCGTGCTCGAGGACTTCCTCGACGGCTGGCCGGGCACGCTCGTGGTGGTCTCCCACGACCGGTACTTCCTCGAGCGCACCTGCGACACGGTGTGGGCGCTGCTGGGCGACGGCCAGGTCCGGATGCTGCCGCGCGGGGTGGAGGAGTACCTCGAGCGCCGCGAGGCGATGCTCGCCGTCGGTGGTCCCGCCGCGCAGGGGACGGCCGGGGCGGTCACGGCGGCCGGGCCCTCGTCGGGGCCCGCGTCCTCGGGTGCGGCGTCCTCCGGCTCGGCGTCCTCCGGCTCGGCGTCCTCCGGCGCCTCGTCGGCCGAGCAGCGGGAGGCGCGCAAGGCGATGGCGCGCATCGAGCGGCAGCTGACCAAGGTGACCAACCGCGAGGAGGAGCTGCACGCGCAGCTGGTCGAGCACGCGACCGACTACGAGCGGCTCGGGGAGCTGAACGACAAGCTCCAGGCCGTGCTCGCCGAGAAGGAGGCGCTCGAGGAGGAGTGGCTCGAGGCCGCGTCGGTGCTGGAGTAGCACCGGGGTCTTCCTCCGTGCTGTGGACGGTTCCTCCGCGGTGTGAAGCGTGTGGAGCGTCCATAACCCCGCATTACTTGGGGGGCGGGGGCTACTGCTCGGGCTCGAAGGGGGCGACCAGGTCGCGCAGCAGCGACGCCAGCCGCTGCTGCGCCTTGGGGTCGAGGCCGGCGAGCAGCTCGCGCTCGCGGTCGAGCAGGCTGGCCAGCGCGCCGTCGACGGTACGGCGGCCGGCGTCGGTCAGGCGCACGAGCACACCGCGCCGGTCGTGCGGGTCCGGCAGCCGCTCGACCAGGCCGCGCGTGACGAGCCGGTCCACCCGGTTGGTCATCGTGCCGCTGGTCACCAGGGTCTCCCGGATCAGCCGGCCGGGGGAGAGCTCGTAGGGGGTGCCGGCGCGGCGCAGCGCGGCGAGGACGTCGAACTCCCACGGCTCCAGGCCGTGGTCGGCGAACGACGCCCGACGGGCGCGGTCGAGGTGGTGGCCCAACCTGCTCACCCGGCTGAGCACCTGCATCGGGGCCAGGTCGAGGTCGGGTCGCTCGCGTTGCCAGTCCTCGAGCAGCCGGTCCACTTCGTCGCGCATGACCTTCATGCTACCCGTCGAGATTCTTGACATCGAGAGATCTGGCCGACACGATGTATCTTGACATCAAGATACTTGGAGGGTGCGATGGCCGACCACACCTGGGACCCGGAGCGGTACCTCACCTACGCCGACGAGCGAGGACGGCCCTTCGCCGACCTGCTGGCACGGGTGGGCGCGACCGACCCCGCGCAGGTTGTGGACCTGGGCTGCGGCCCCGGCAACCTCACCGGCCGGCTCCGGCAGCGCTGGCCCTCGGGCCAGGTCACCGGCCTCGACTCCTCCCCGGAGATGATCGCCCGTGCCCGTGAGGCAGGGGTGGACGGTGTCCGGTTCGACGTCGCCGACCTGCGGGAGTGGCGTGCCGAGCGGCCGGTCGACGTACTCGTCTCCAACGCCACGCTGCAGTGGGTGCCCGGCCATCTCGACCTGCTGCCGCAGCTGGTCGAGCAGGTGGCCCCGGGTGGCTGGTTCGCGTTCCAGGTCCCCGGCAACTTCGCCGAGCCGAGCCACGTGCTGCTGCACGAACTGGCGGCCGACGAGAGGTTCGCGCGGCACGTCGAGGGCGTCGCCCGCCCGGCCGCGCACGGACCCGAGGTGTACCTCGACGCACTGCTCGGACTCGGCTGCCGCGTCGACGCGTGGGAGACGACCTACCTGCACCTGCTGACCGGCGAGGACCCGGTCTTCACCTGGATCAGCGGGACCGGGGCCAGGCCGGTGCTCCAGGCGCTGCCCGACGGCCTGCGCGAGGAGTTCGAGGCGGAGTACCGCGCGATGCTGCGGACCGCCTACCCATCGGGTCCGCACGGCACGGTGCTGCCCTTCAGGCGGGTCTTCGTCGTCGCACAGGCCGCCGGGGAGCGGTCGTGATCATCCGCGAGGCGGAGCGGGCGGACCTGTCGGCGATCGTCGCCCTGCTGCACGAGGACGTGATCCGTGAGGTCGACGAGTCCGAGGTGCCGCCGGAGGCGTACGCCTCCGCGTTCGACGAGATCACCGCCGACGCCCACCAGCAGCTCCTCGTCGGCGAGCTCGACGGGCAGGTGGTCGCGACCGCGCAGCTGACCTGGGTCCGGCACCTGACCTACGTCGGCGGGCTGATGTGCCAGGTGGAGTCGGTGCGCGTGCGCTCCGACCACCGCGGGCTCGGCCTCGGCCGCGAGCTCATGGACCACATCGTCGGGGTGGCGCGCGAGCGGGGTGCCGTCCGTGTCGAGCTGACCACCAACCGCGCCCGCGAGCGGGCCCAGGAGTTCTACCAGCGACTCGGCTTCGTGCCCTCCCACGTCGGCATGAAGCTCTACCTAGGAGGAGAGAGCGCATGATGCTGCACCACGTCCAGGTCTCCTGTCCCGCCGGCGGCGAGGACGCCGCCCGGGCGTTCTACGCCGACGGGCTCGGCATCCCCGAGGTCGCCAAGCCGCCCGTCCTCGCAGCCCGCGGCGGGTGCTGGTTCCGCGGCGACGGAGTGGAGGTGCACGTCGGCGTCGAGGCCGACTTCCGGCCCGCCGGCAAGGCGCATCCGGCGTTCCTCGTCGACGACATCGACGCGACCGCCGTACGACTGGCCGAGCGGGACTTCCCGGTTGCCTGGGACGACGACTTCCCCGGCTACCGCCGCTTCTACACCGCCGACGGCAACGGCAACCGCGTGGAGGTGCTGGCGGCCAGGACCTGAAGTGGCCGCGGGGGCGTCGACTAGGGCTTGGTGCGCAGCCGCGGGTCCTTCTCGATGCCGGCCAGGCCGTTCCAGGCGAGGTTGACCAGGTGCGCGGCCACGACGTGCTTCTCGGGCTCGCGGGCGTCGAGCCACCACTGGCCGGTCGTGCCGACCATCCCGACCAGCATCTGCGAGTAGATCGGTGCCAGCTGGGGGTCGAAGCCGCGGTTGCCGAACTCCGCCGCGAGGATGTACTCCACCCGCGAGGCGATGTCGCCGATGATCGACTGGAAGGACCCCGAGGCCGACCCGATGGGGGAGTCGCGCACCAGGATCCGGAACCCGTCAGGTGCCTGCTCGATGTAGTCGAGCAGCGCGAACGCCGCCTGCTCCAGCAGGGCGCGGGGGTGCGCGGCGTCGAGGGAGTCCTGCATCATCGCCAGCAGTCGGCGGACCTCGCGGTCCACGACCACGGCGTAGAGGCCCTCCTTGCCGCCGAAGTGCTCGTAGACCACCGGCTTGGAGACTCCGGCGCGGGCGGCGATCTCCTCGATCGAGGTGCCGTCGAAGCCGCGTTCGGCGAACAGGCCGCGGGCGATGTCGACCAGCTGCTCGCGCCGCTCCGCCGCGGTCATCCGCGCGCGGCCGATGCGCCGGGTCTTCTCCTCGCTCACGTCAGCCACGCGCCCCATGATGTCAGGGGCGCGTGGCGACGAGGGTTCAGGCCGCCTCGGGCAGGCGCTGGTTCTTCACCAGCTTGCCTTCGACCCGCTCCTTGACCGGCCAGCGGACGTCCTTGACCCAGCCCATCTTCTCCATGAACCAGATCACCCGGGCCGAGGTGTCGACCTGTCCGCGCAGCACGCCGTGCCGGGCGCAGGTTGGGTCGGCGTGGTGCAGGTTGTGCCAGGACTCGCCCATCGACGGGATCGCCAGCCACCACACGTTCGCGGACTTGTCGCGGGAGAGGAACGGCCGCTCACCGATCGTGTGGCAGATCGAGTTGACCGACCAGGTCACGTGGTGCAGCAGGCTGACCCGCACCAGCGAGCCCCAGAAGAAGCCGGTCAGCGCGCCCTGCCACGACATCGTCAGCAGGCCGCCGAGCAGCGCCGGCAGCAGCAGGGACACCGCGACCCACATCGGGAACTGCTTGGAGATCCGGACCAGGTCGCGGTCCTTCATCAGGTCCGGGGCGTACTTGCGCTGCGGGGTCTGCTCGGGGTTGAACAGCCACATCATGTGGGCGTACCAGAACCCCTTGCTCAGCGCCTTGAGGTCGGTGCCGTAGCGCCACGGCGAGTGCGGGTCGCCGTCGCGGTCGGAGAACTTGTGGTGCTTGCGGTGGTCGGCGACCCAACGGATCACCGGGCCCTGGATCGCCATCGAGCCGGCGATCGCCCAGAAGATCTTCACCGCCCGGTTGGGCTTGTAGGACTTGTGCGTGAACAGCCGGTGGAAACCGACGGTGATGCCGTGGCCGGTCAGCCAGTACATCGTCACCATGATCGCGATGTCGGTCCAGCCCAGCCAGCCGCCCCAGGCGACCGGGACGGCCGCGGCGACGGCCAGGAACGGGACGATGATGAACACGGCCAGCGCGACCTGCTCCTTGCGCGACTGAACGTCACCGCCCCACGTCGCGGTGACCAGCTCTGGCTGCTCCGCGGTCGACTCGGGTGCGGACGTGACGGTTGCGGGAGGGGGAGGGGTCATAGGTGGTGTTCCTCGCAGAGGGTGCGATCGGAGATTTCTTACCTACGCAACCGTAACCTACGGCTCCGTAAGTGACCAGGTCCTGCTCGGTGAGAGCCGCCCGGCCCGATTGCGTAATGTGTGCCCCACGATCCCCGGTTGGTCTGTCGGCAGGGCCCGCCGCACTTTGAATGCGGACAAAGCGACGTAGGTTCGACTCCTACCCGGGGAGCCAAGCGCCGGCCGCCGGGGGCGCCGGAGGGGTCCAGACCACTCGTTCGACCAGGGAGCACACACGTGACCAAGACCGAATCGGGCGCTGCGCCGCTGGCCGTCGTCGTCCTGGCCGCCGGCCAGGGCACCCGGATGAAGTCCAAGCGGATGAAGGTGCTGCACGAGATGTGCGGGCGCAGCCTGATCGGTCACGTCATCGCCGCCTCCCAGGTGCTGCGCCCCCAGCACCTCGTCGCCGTCGTCGGCCACCAACGGGAGCAGGTGGAGCCGCACATCCTCGAGCAGGTCCCCGACCCGGTGATCGCCGTGCAGGAGACCCAGGACGGCACCGGCCATGCCGTCCGGGTGGCGGTGGAGAGCCTCGCCGCCCGGGCCGGTACGACGGACGGCACGGTGGTCGTCATGTTCGGCGACACCCCACTGCTCGAGGGGCAGACCGTGGCCGACCTGGTCGCCGACCACGCCGGCTCCGGACGGGCGCTGACCATCCTCACCGCCGAGCTCGAGAACCCGTTCGGCTACGGACGGATCCTCCGCGACGGCGAGGGCAACGTGACCGCGATCGTGGAGCAGAAGGACGCGACTCCCGAGCAGGCCGCCATCCGCGAGATCAACAGCGGGATCTTCGCCTTCGACGGGGCGTTCCTCGCCGACGCGGTCACCAAGATCACCAACGACAACGCCAAGGGCGAGTACTACCTCACCGACGTCGTCGAGATCGCGCGTGCAGCCGGTCGGACGGTCGGCGCCTACACCGTCGAGGACGTCATCCAGACCGAGGGCGTCAACGACCGGGCCCAGCTCGCCGGGCTCGCCGCCGAGCTGAACCGCCGCGTGCTCACCCGCTGGATGAGGGACGGGGTCACCGTCGTCGACCCGAGCACGACCTGGGTCGACGTCACGGTCGAGCTCGCCGCCGACGTCACCCTGCTGCCGGGCGTGCAGCTGCACGGGTCGACCCGGGTCGGGGAGGACGCCGTGGTCGGGCCCGACACGACGCTGACCGACGTCACGGTCGGCGCCGGCGCGAGCGTCGTACGCACCCACGGGTCCGGCGCGGTGATCGGCCCGGGCGCGACGGTCGGCCCGTTCTCCTACCTCCGGCCGGGCACCGTGCTCGGCGGCACGGGCAAGATCGGGGCGTTCGTGGAGACCAAGAACGCGCAGATCGGCGAGGGCGCCAAGGTGCCGCACCTGAGCTACGTCGGCGACGCGGAGATCGGCGAGGGCACCAACATCGGCGCCGGCACGATCTTCGCCAACTACGACGGGGTCAACAAGCACCGCACGACCGTCGGCCGGCACGCCCGGACCGGCTCCAACAACACCTTCATCGCCCCGGTGAGCATCGGCGACGGCGCGGTGACCGGCGGCGGCACCGTCGTACGCCGCGACGTGCCGCCGGGCGCCCTGGCGGTCTCGACCGGTCCACAGCGGCACATCGACGGCTGGGTGCTGCGCAAGCGTGCCGGTACGGCGGCCGCCGAGGCCGCCGAGGCAGCGCTGGAGGGTGGGACGTCTCACAGGGACGGCTCCCAGGTCGCGCCGGGGCAGCGGCCTGAGTGACAATCGACGCGGGGCAGGCATCGAGCGAGGAGCACGCGTGAGCGGAATGAAGCGGACGACCGAGAAGAACCTGATGGTCTTCAGTGGTCGGGCACACCCCGAGCTCGCCGAGGAGGTCGCCGAGCAGCTCGGCACGGGCCTGGTCCCGACCTCGGCCTACAACTTCGCCAACTCCGAGATCTACGTCCGGTTCGAGGAGTCGGTCCGCGGCTGCGACGCGTTCGTGATCCAGAGCCACACCGCTCCGGTCAACGAGTGGATCATGGAGCACCTGATCATGGTCGACGCGCTCAAGCGCGCCTCGGCCAAGCGGATCACGGTCGTGATGCCCTTCTACGGCTACGCCCGGCAGGACAAGAAGCACCGCGGCCGCGAGCCGATCTCGGCGCGGCTGATGGCCGACCTGTTCAAGACCGCCGGCGCCGACCGGCTGATCGCGGTCGACCTGCACACCGCGCAGATCCAGGGCTTCTTCGACGGCCCGGTCGACCACCTGATGGCGCTGCCGATCCTCACTGCGCACGTCCGGGAGAAGTACGGCCACGAGAAGCTCGCGGTCGTCTCGCCCGACGCCGGCCGGATCAAGGTCGCCGAGCAGTGGTCCAACCGGCTCGGCGGCGCCCCGTTGGCGTTCATCCACAAGACCCGCGACATCAACCGGCCCAACGAGTCGGTGGCCAACCGGGTCGTCGGTGAGGTCAAGGGCCGGATGTGCGTGCTGGTCGACGATATGATCGACACCGGCGGCACGATCGTGAAGGCGGCCGAGGCGCTGATGGCCGAGGGTGCCAGCGGCGTGATCATCGCCGCGACCCACGCGATCCTCTCCGACCCGGCCGTGGACCGGCTCAAGAACTGCCCGGCCGCGGAGGTGATCGTCACCAACACGCTGCCGATCTCCGACGAGCGGCGCTTCGACAAGCTCACCGTGCTCTCGATCGCGCCGCTGGTGAGCCGGGCGATCCGTGAGGTCTTCGAGGACGGCTCGGTGACCAGCCTGTTCGACGGGCAGGCCTGATTTCGCAGAACCTGCCGGTCCTCGCTAGGATTGGCAAGTTGCCTCGGCGAGGGAGAGATCTCGCTCCGTGATCGACGCGGCGGCTCCCTCCCGGTGCTGGCACCGGGACACGGCCGCGCGCATCGCGCGCAGATCCCCGCGGGCCTGGGCGACCAACCACGTTGAAGTTCGAGTTGCCTTCGTCGATTGAGGAGTTCCCCCGTGTCCGAGACCAAGATCCAGGCCGAGCCGCGCACCGAGTTCGGCAAGGGCGCCGCCCGCCGCATCCGCCGCGCCGACAAGGTGCCCGCGGTGCTCTACGGCCACGGCACCGACCCGATCCACGTCACGCTGCCCGGCCACGAGACGATGCTCGCCCTCAAGCACGGCGGCGCCAACGCGCTGCTGTCGATCGAGATCGAGGGCAAGTCGCAGCTCACGCTGCCCAAGCAGATCCAGCGTGACCCGATCAAGGGCTTCCTCGAGCACCTCGACCTCCTCGTCGTGAAGAAGGGCGAGAAGGTCACCGTCGAGGTCCCCGTGCACGTGGTGGGCGACTCCGCCCCGGAGACGCTCGTCGTCACCGAGCACCCGACCGTCACCGTCGAGGCCGAGGCCACCCACATCCCCGAGTTCATCGAGGTGTCGGTGGAGGGCGCCGAGGTCGGCACCCAGATCCTCGCCAAGGACCTGTCCCTGCCCTCCGGCTCGAGCGTGCAGGTCGACGAGGAGACCCTCATCGTCAACGTCACCCACGCCCCCACCGCCGAGGAGGTCGAGGCGGAGCTGGCCGAGACCGAGGGCGAGCTGGGCATCGAGCGCGAGGAGGCCGAGGAGGCCGCTCCCGCTGCTGGCGAGGGCGAGGGCGAGGCCGCTGCCGCCGAGGGCGAGAGCACCGAGGGCTGAGAGAAGCCCACACCCCTACGCTGAGCGTCCATGTGGCGCAGGTGGAGGGACGTACGCACGCGTGAAAGGGCCGGGAGCTCCCGAGAGACGACGATGACAGAGGACCTGTGGCTGGTCGTCGGGCTCGGGAACCCCGGCCCTGCGTATGCCGGCAACCGGCACAACATCGGGTACATGGTCAACGACGAGCTGGCCGCCCGGGTCGGATCGGGATTCCGGCCGCACAAGACCGGCCGCGCGGACGTGGTCGAGGGCAGGCTCGGCGGACCGGGGGGCCCGCGCGTCGTGCTGGCCCGGCCGCGCTGCTACATGAACGAGACCGGCGGTCCGGTCTCGGCGCTGACGAAGTTCTACAAGGTGCCGGCCGACCGGGTGATCGCGGTCCACGACGAGCTCGACATCGCGTTCGACACGCTCCGGGTGAAGTTCGGCGGCGGCGACAACGGCCACAACGGCCTGCGCTCGATGCGCGGCTCGCTCGGCACCGGTGACTTCTACCGGGTGCGGGTCGGCATCGGTCGCCCGCCGGGTCGCCAGTCGCCGGCCGACTTCGTGCTCGCCGACTACTCCTCCGCCGAGCGGAAGGTGCTGCCCTTCCAGATCGACAAGGCCGCCGACGCGGTGGAGAGCCTGATCACCGACGGCCTCGAGCAGACCCAGAGCCGCTTCAACTCCTGACCACCTCCGCTGTAACGCGGGGTTATGGACGCTCCACACGTGTCACACCGCGTGGGAACCGTCCACGGCCCCGCACCAGATCTCGACGTAGGAAAGGTGCATCACCGTGACCGACTTCGACGCAGGACAGCCGCCCGCTGAGGCCGCCACCGACGACCACGTGCTCGCCGCCTGGACCGCCACCGTGGCCGGCCGGCTGCTGATGCAGGTCCGCGGCGAGGGCCTGGAGGGCAAGGAGCTCAAGGACGCCGGCGACCGCGCCGCCCACGAGCTCCTGATGCGCCTGCTCGCCGAGCACCGGCCCGACGACGCCGTGCTGTCCGAGGAGAGCGCCGCGAGCATCGCGAACAAGGCCCGCCTGTCGGCCAGGCGCGTGTGGATCGTCGACCCCCTCGACGGGACCCGTGAGTTCTCCGAGCCGCCGCGCGAGGACTGGGCGGTGCACGTCGCGCTCTGGGCGGACGGCGACCTGGTCGCCGGTGCCGTCGCGCAGCCGGGTCTGGACACCACGTTCAGCACCGGCGAGCCGCCCGTCGTACCCCCGCGGACCAGCGAGCGCCCGCGGATCGCGGTCAGCCGGACCCGCCCGCCGGAGTTCGTCACCGCGCTCGCCGAGGAGATCGGCGCCGACTTGGTCCCGATGGGCTCGGCCGGGGCCAAGGTGATCTCGGTGGCCCGCGACGTGACCGACGCCTACGTCCACGCCGGCGGACAGTACGAGTGGGACTCCGCGGCCCCGGTCGCGGTCGCCCGAGCGGCCGGCCTGCACACCAGCCGGGCCGACGGCGCGCCGCTGGCCTACAACCAGGAGAACGTGCTGCTGCCCGACCTCCTGGTGTGCCGCCCCGAGCTGGCCGAGCAGATCACCGACTTCGTCAAGCGCTACTGGGCCGAGCACCCGCCGGCCTGAGGTACGGCGGCCCGCGCGACGGCGGCCCGCGCGACGGCGGCGCGCCCTACGAGGCGCGTGACGACAGCGCGGGCCGTTCGGCACTGGTGGCCGGCGGCGCCCTGGCGTGAGCCTGGGGTCATGAGGACCGACGCCGTGCACCTCGGCGGCCTCGCGGCAGTCGCCGCCCTCGTCGCCGGCGGGGCAGCGCTCGCGTTCGAGCGGGCCTCCGCCGACGTGCTCACCGCAACCCCTGCAGAGTTCAGCGGGTGGGCAGCCCGCTACGAGACCGAGCTGCTGAGCCAGAGCCTGTTCTTCGTGCTGAGCACCGGCTTCGTGGTGCTCGTCTGGTCGGGGCTGCGGTCGCTGGCCGGAGGCGCCGCAGGGGCCGTGGCGTTCGGCGCCGGCCTCGTCTACGCAGGCCTGAGCCTGTCGGCACAGGCGATCCAGGTCGCGACCGCCCGCGCCGCCGCAGGAGGGATCGAGCCCGACGTGGTCGCCACGCTCGGCGACCTGATGGTGGTGCTCCTCCTGGTCGCGAACCTCCCGCTCGTGGTCGCGCTCGGCGCCGTCGCGGTCGCTGGGCACCGCCACGACGGGGTTCCGCTGTGGCTGGGCCGGCTGTCGGCGGCCGCAGCGCTCGTGCACCTGCTCCCGCTGCTCGGCATCGTGGCGACCGAGGGTGTGATGTCGGCCGAGGGTGCGATCGGCTACCTGGCCTACCCGGTGTTCGTGGCGTGGCTGGTCGCGGTGGCCGTCGTACTCCTGCGGGCGCCGGCCGCGGTGGATCGCCCGAAGCTGCCGGTCGGGGCCACCCCGTAAACTCGGTGGACGTCACCCCCTCGTCGACCTCGACAGGGGGCATCGGTGTTGTCCACCGGGCGTCCCCGGCCCGGCCATCCCCACAGAAAGAGCAGAACCGTGAGCCTGAAGGGTCTGGCCGACCTCGTCCTGCGCGACAAGGTGCTCGCCTCCGCGATGGAGGACGCCCGCGGGGGAAGGGTACCCAGCCTCGACCTCACCGGCCCCGGATCGCTGCGGCCGTTCGTGGTCAAGGGTCTGGTGGACGCCGGACGCACGGTGCTGGCCGTGGCCGCGACCGCCCGAGAGGCCGAGGACCTGGTCACCTACCTCGGCGACCTGGTCGACCCCGACACCGTGGCCTACTACCCGGCCTGGGAGACGCTGCCGCACGAGCGGCTCTCGCCGCGCTCGGACACCGTCGGCCGTCGGCTCGCCGTGCTCCGCAGGCTCCGGCACCCCGGTGGCGACGCGAGCAACGGTCCGCTGAAGGTCGTCGTCGCCCCGGTCCGCTCGATCCTCCAGCCGCAGGTCAAGGGCCTGGCCGACCTCGAGCCGGTCGAGCTCGCCGTGGGCGACGAGGCGGACCTCGACGATGTCGTCCGCCGGCTCGCCGACGCGGCCTACTCCCGGGTCGACCTGGTCGAGAAGCGCGGGGAGTTCGCGGTCCGCGGCGGCATCATCGACGTCTTCCCGCCGACCCAGGAACACCCGGTGCGCGTGGAGTTCTGGGGCGACGAGGTCGAGGAGATCCGCTCGTTCGCCGTGGCCGACCAGCGCTCGCTGGAGCCGGTGCCCCGGCTGTGGGCGCCGCCGTGCCGGGAGCTGCTGCTCACCGAGGAGGTACGCCGACGCGCGGCTGCGCTGGGCGAGGCACATCCCGAGCTCGCCGAGATCACCCACAAGATGGCCGAGGGGCTCGCCGTCGAGGGCATGGAGTCGCTGGCCCCGGTGCTGGTGGACGAGATGGAGATGCTCGTCGACCTGATGCCCGACGACACGCACGTGCTGGTGCTCGACCCGGAGCGGGTGCGCAGCCGGGCGCACGACCTGGTTGCCACGAGCGAGGAGTTCCTCGCCGCCTCCTGGGCCGCCGCGGCAGGAGGCGGGCAGGCACCGGTCGACCTCGGTGCGGCGTCGTACCGGTCCCTGGCCGACGTACGCGCCCTCAGCCTGGCGCAGGACAAGCCGTGGTGGAGCATCTCGCCGTTCGGGCTGGACCCTGACGCCGGTGGTTTCGAGACGCTCGCTTCGCTCGCTCCTCAACCACCGGGGCCGTTGCGTGACGAGACCGGCGAGATCGTGGACTCCGGCGTGGACGCCGAGGCCGGTGCGGTCGAGTCGCGCACCCTGGGGATCCGGCCCGTGGACGCCTACCGCGGCGACATCGAGCACGCGATCACCGACATGAAGCAGTGGCTCGGCAACGGGTCGCGGGTGGTGCTGCTCAACGAGGGGCACGGCCCCGCGGAACGGATGGTCGAGGTGCTCAAGGAGCACGACGTGCCGGCCCGGCTCGTGGGGAGCCTCGACGCCGATCCCGAGCCGGGGATCGTGCACGTCACCACCGCCTGCCTCGACCACGGTTTCGTCGACGACGAGCAGTGCCTCGCGGTGCTCACCGGTGACGACCTGACCGGCCAGCGGTCCTCCACCAAGGACATGCGCCGGATGCCCACGCGGCGCAAGAAGCAGATCGACCCGCTCGAGCTCAAGCCCGGCGACTACGTCGTGCACGAGCAGCACGGCGTGGGCCGCTACGTCGAGATGGCGCAGCGCACCGTGCAGGGCGCGACGCGGGAGTACCTCGTGCTGGAGTACGGCTCCTCCAAGCGGGGCGCGCCGCCGGACCGGCTCTACGTCCCGGCCGACACGCTGGACCAGGTCACCCGCTACGTCGGCGGCGAGCAGCCGAGCCTGGACCGCCTCGGCGGTGGCGACTGGGCCAAGCGCAAGAGCCGGGCTCGCAAGGCGGTGCGCCAGATCGCCGCGGAGCTGATCAAGCTGTACGCCGCCAGGCAGGCCACCCAGGGGCACGCGTTCGGCGCCGACACGCCCTGGCAGCGGGAGCTCGAGGACGCCTTCCCGTTCGTGGAGACCGTCGACCAGCTGACCACGGTCGACGAGGTCAAGCGCGACATGGAGCAGCAGGTCCCGATGGACCGGCTGGTGTGTGGCGACGTCGGCTACGGCAAGACCGAGATCGCCGTACGCGCAGCCTTCAAGGCGGTCCAGGACGGCAAGCAGGTCGCCGTGCTGGTGCCGACCACGCTGCTGGTCCAGCAGCACTTCTCGACCTTCGCCGAGCGGATGGCCGGCTTCCCGGTGGTGCTCAAGGGGCTGTCGCGGTTCCAGACCGACGCGGAGGCCAAGGCGGTGCTCGAGGGGCTCGCCGAGGGCAGCGTCGACATCGTGATCGGCACGCACCGGCTGCTCAACCCCGACATCAAGATCAAGAACCTCGGCCTGGTGATCGTCGACGAGGAGCAGCGCTTCGGCGTCGAGCACAAGGAGGCGATGAAGCGGCTGCGCACCTCCGTCGACGTGCTCGCGATGTCGGCGACGCCGATCCCGCGGACCCTGGAGATGGCGATCACCGGCATCCGGGAGATGTCGACGATCACCACCCCGCCGGAGGAGCGACACCCGGTGCTGACCTACGTCGGCGCCTACGAGGACCGGCAGGTCACCGCGGCGATCCGCCGCGAGCTGCTCCGCGAGGGCCAGGTGTTCTACATCCACAACCGGGTCAGCACGATCGAGAAGGCCGCGGCCAGGATCCGCGCGCTGGTGCCCGAGGCCCGGGTCGGCGTGGCCCACGGCCAGATGGGCGAGCACCAGCTCGAGCAGGTGATGGTGGACTTCTGGGAGAAGCGCTTCGACGTGCTCGTGTGCACCACGATCGTGGAGTCAGGGCTCGACGTCTCCAACGCCAACACGATGGTGATCGAGCGGGCCGACATGCTCGGTCTCTCCCAGCTGCACCAGCTCCGCGGCCGGGTGGGTCGTGGTCGCGAGCGCGCCTACGCCTACTTCCTCTACCCGGCCGACAAGCCGCTGACCGAGACCGCGCACGAGCGGCTCGCGACGCTGGCCCAGCACTCCGACCTCGGCGGCGGCATGGCGATCGCGATGAAGGACCTCGAGATCCGCGGTGCCGGCAACCTGCTGGGTGGCGAGCAGTCCGGCCACATCGCCGACGTCGGCTTCGACCTCTACGTGCGGCTGGTCGGCGAGGCGGTCGCGGAGTTCAAGGGCGACGCGTCGGCTGAAGAACCGGAGGTGAAGATCGAGCTGCCGATCGACGCCCACCTGCCGCACGACTACGTGCCCTCGGAGCGGCTGCGGCTGGAGATGTACAAGCGGCTGGCCGAGGTGCGCAGCGACGAGGACGTCACTGCGATCCGCGAGGAGCTGGTCGACCGGTACGGCGAGCCGCCGACCCCGGTGGCAAGCCTGCTCGAGGTGGCCCGGCTCCGGGCACGGGCGCGGCGAGCCGGCCTCACCGACATCACGTTGCAGGGCAAGTACCTCCGCTTCGCGCCGGTCGACCTGCCCGACTCCGGCAAGGTCCGGCTCGACAGGCTCTACCCGCGCAGCATCCTCAAGCCCGGCGTGCGTACGATGCTGGTGCCCCGGCCCATGCCCACCACCGTGGGAGGGCCGCCCATCCGGGACGAGGAGCTGCTCGCGTGGGCACGGCAGGTCATCGACTCGATCGTCGACCGGGAGCCGGTCCCGAGCAGCTGAACCCGCCGAGCCCATCTCGGTCCAGGTCGAACGAGGAGTCACACGTGTTGGTCGCAGGACGCAGGCTGAAGCTCGCAGCGCTCGCTGCCGGGGCGGCGACGGTGCTCGCCGGCTGTGGTCTCCACCCCGGAGCAGCGATCGTGGTCGGGTCGACGACGATCTCCCACGACGAGGTCGACGACGTCGCGCTCGCGGTCTGCTCGGCGAACCTCGCCACGGCCCGCGCCAGCAACCAGCCGCTGCCCACCCTGCCCAGCCGCGGTGCCCGCGAGGTCGCGGTCTCGATCCTGCTCGACACCGAGCTCTCGCAGCGCTTCGGCGAGTCGCAGGGCGTGGAGGCCAACGCCCAGCAGGTCTCGCAGGCGGTCGCCCAGAACGAGAACGGCCTGGCCCTGCTGCCCGAGGACCAGCGCGAGGACTTCCGCACCGCGCTGCGGGAGTACGCCGAGGGCCAGCTGATGCTGATCGAGGTCGGCCGCGAGTCGCTCGGCCGCAACGCGAGTGAGGACGAGGCGCTCGCCGAGGGTGTCCGGCTCCGCAACGAGTACGTCGACGGGCTCGACGTCGAGGTCGACCCCCGCTACGGCCGGTTCGAGGACGGCACGTTCAAGCGCGGCGGGACCTCGCTGTCGGTGCCGGCGTCCGACCGCGCGCAGGCCGGCGACCAGGACCAGCCCGACGAGGGGTTCGTCGCGGAGCTGCCCGCGTCGCAGCAGTGCAGCTGACGCCGCTGTGCTGACCCTTCTGGTCACCAGCCCGCGCGTCGCAGCCGGGCTGATGTCGTGGCCCGCCTGGCAGGCGGTGTCCACCGCGCCGCGGGTGCTGGCCTCCGGCGACGGCTCGGCACTGTTCCGTGCCGTGACCGCGAGCGGCCACCAGGTCGACGTGCTCCCCGAGCCACGGCTCGACGACGTGCTGTCCCTGGCCACCGACATCGACCTGGTCTGGCTGGCCACCGACGAGGAGGCGTCCGCCTGGCCGCACCTGCTCGCCGAGCGGCTGGTCGCAGGTGAGGACCTCCCCGAGGTCGAGGTGCTGCACGCGTCGTACGACGTGCCCGGTGCGCGCCTGCTCGACCTGGTCACCGTGATGGACCGGCTGCGCACCTCCTGCCCGTGGGACCGGGAGCAGACCCACGAGTCGCTGGCGAGGTACCTGCTCGAGGAGGCCTACGAGACGCTCGAGGCGATCGAGAGCGGCGACTACGCCCATCTGCGCGAGGAGCTCGGCGACCTGCTGCTTCAAGTGCTGTTCCACGCCCGGATCGCCGCCGAGGCCGACCCCGAGGACGCGTTCACGATCGATGACGTGGCCGGCGGGATCGTCGACAAGCTGGTGCACCGGCACCCGCACGTGTTCGCCGGTCTCGACGTGGCCGATGCCGCGGAGGTCGAGCGGAACTGGGAGCAGCTCAAGGCCACCGAGAAGGGCCGAGCGTCGGTGCTCGAGGGGATCCCGCTGGCCCTTCCGGCGCTGGCGCTGGCCGACAAGACGCTCAGCCGCGCCGCGCGGGCGGGGGTCACGCCGTCGCCGGCCGGCGAGGAGCTCGGTGACCGGCTGCTCACGCTCGTGGTCGAGGCGAGGGCTGCCGGCCTCGACGCAGAGCAGGAGCTGCGGGCCGCCGTACGCCGGTTGGCCGACGCCGTGCGGGCCACCGAGGCCGGCAGCTAGCCAGGGGTCTCAGACCGCGCGCTGCTGGGGGATGAAGATCTCCGGCGCGGTGCGCATCGGCACCACCTGCCGGGGCGCGGCCACGCCGAGCACCGCGTCGATGGCGGCCTGGTCGAGCCGCGGGCCGGACTCGGAGGCGAGCACCATCAGCTCGGTGACCAGCTCGATCTCCGCGATCAGCTCCGCGTCGTTGAGGTCTACGTCGAGGTTGTCGCTCACTGTCTGCTCCTTGGGGGTCTCACCGGGATCAACGAGCGGGCGTGGTGCGGGTTAGTAGTCATTTCGGGCTATTTGCGGATGGCCCGCCCGGGGCCACCGGCCGCAGTCAGCCCCGCGGAATGGGCACGAACCGCAGCTATCTCGCTCCGGAGCTGTTGTTCGTGCCCATTCCTGGCAGCGGGCTGCCACTTCTGCCCACTTCCGGCGCCGGACCCGGGCCCCGCGCGTTGCCTTGGTGAGCCTGCTCTCGTGAGGCGAGCCCTGCCGAGTCGTACGCCGGCCCGCCGTTAGGCTGGCTCCTGTCCAGACATCAACCGCTAGGAGCAGACCGTGGCGTCCATCGAGGCTGTCGGCGCACGCGAGATTCTCGACTCGCGTGGCAACCCCACTGTTGAGGTCGAGGTGGCCCTCGACGACGGAACCGTGAGCCGTGCCGCGGTGCCGTCCGGGGCGTCCACCGGTGCCTTCGAGGCGGTCGAGCTGCGCGACGGCGGCTCGCGCTACGGCGGCAAGGGCGTCGAGAAGGCCGTCGACGCGGTCCTCGACGTGATCGGTCCCGAGCTGGTCGGCTTCGAGGCCTCCGAGCAGCG
This sequence comes from Nocardioides pakistanensis, assembly GCF_054781215.1. Classification (NCBI taxonomy): domain Bacteria; kingdom Bacillati; phylum Actinomycetota; class Actinomycetes; order Propionibacteriales; family Nocardioidaceae; genus Nocardioides; species Nocardioides pakistanensis. The sequence goes on from NZ_BAAGUV010000033.1 coordinate 40,884, forward strand.
CCTGGTCGACCAGCGCCTGCTCGAGCTCGACGGCACCCCCAACAAGGCCAAGCTCGGGGCCAACGCGATCCTCGGTGTCTCGCTGGCGGTCGCCCGGGCCGCCGCGGACTCCGCGGACCTGCCGCTGTTCCGCTACCTCGGCGGCCCCAACGCGCACCTGTTGCCGGTGCCGATGATGAACATCCTCAACGGCGGTGCCCACGCCGACACCGGTGTGGACGTCCAGGAGTTCATGATCGCCCCGGTCGGTGCGCCGACCTTCCGCGAGGCGCTGCGCCAGGGCGCGGAGGTCTACCACGCGCTGAAGTCGGTGCTCAAGGAGCGCGGTCTCGCCACCGGCCTCGGCGACGAGGGTGGCTTCGCCCCCGATCTCGGCTCGAACCGTGAGGCGCTCGACCTGATCACCACCGCGGTGGAGAAGGCCGGGCTGAAGGCCGGCGAGGACATCGTGTTCGCCCTCGACGTCGCGGCGACCGAGTTCTTCTCCGACGGCGCCTACCAGTTCGAGGGCTCGGCCAAGAGCGCCGAGCAGATGCTGGCCTACTACAGCGACCTGGTCGCGTCGTACCCGATCGTCTCGATCGAGGACCCGATGAGCGAGGAGGACTGGGCCGGCTGGGGCTCGATGACTGCCGCGCTGGGCGACAAGGTGCAGATCGTCGGCGACGACCTGTTCGTGACCAACGTCGAGCGGCTCGCGCGCGGCATCGCCGAGCAGTCGGCCAACGCGCTGCTGGTGAAGGTCAACCAGATCGGTTCGCTGACCGAGACCCTGGACTCCGTTGACCTGGCCCACCGCAACGGCTTCCGGTGCATGATGAGCCACCGCTCCGGCGAGACCGAGGACACCACGATCGCCGACCTGGCGGTGGCCACGAACACCGGCCAGATCAAGACCGGTGCCCCGGCCCGCTCCGAGCGCGTCGCGAAGTACAATCAGCTGCTCCGCATCGAGGAGGAGCTCGACGACGCGGCCCGCTACGCCGGTCGTGGCGCGTTCCCCCGCTTCGGGCGCAGCTGAGCCAGGCCCGTGCCGAGCAGCCGTCCGTCGTCGTCTCCGGGGTCTCGTCCCCGCGGGACGGCGAGCCGACCCTCGGGATCCCGAGCCGGTGCGCGTCCCGCGACCCGGCCGGCCCCGCGGGCGGCGGCCGGACGAGGCGGCGGCGCGACCCGGCCGGTCCGGCCGAGGTTCACCGGCCGAGCGGTGATCCTGCTGCTCGTGCTCGGCGTGCTCGCGGTGTCCTACGCCTCCAGCATGCGTGCGTACCTCGAGCAGAAGGCGCACCTGGCCGAGCTGCGGGCGAGCATCGCCGAGTCCGAGGACAACATCGCCGAGCTCCAGCGGGAGAAGCGGCGCTGGCGTGACCCGGCGTACGTCGAGGCGCAGGCGACGCAGCGCCTCGGCTGGGTGATGCCCGGGGAGATCGGCTTCCAGGTGCTCGACGAGAACGGCGAGCCGCTCGGCCACGAGGACAGCCTGTCGGACCCCGACGCGATCGAGGCCGAGAACGAGCCCGCGTGGTGGGAGAAGGCCTGGGGGACCATGGAGGCGGCCGGCAACCCCGAGGAGCTGCCCGACCCGGTCGAGGAGATCGACCCGCCGAAGAAGAGGAAGAAGTGACCTCCGAGCCCGTCACGGCCCGCGACGAGGCAGTCATCGCCGCCCAGCTCGGCCGGCCACCCCGCTCGATCCACGCGATCGGGCACCGCTGCCCGTGCGGCAACCCCGACGTGGTGGCCACCGAGCCGCGGCTGGAGGACGGTACGCCGTTCCCCACGACGTTCTACCTGACCTGTCCGCGCGCCGCCTCGATGATCGGCACCCTCGAGGCGTCCGGGCTGATGAAGGAGATGACCCAGCGGCTCGAGGACGACGCCGAGCTGGCCGAGGGGTACCGCCGCGCGCACGAGGCGTACCTGGCGTACCGCGAGGCGATCGCGGAGGTGCCCGAGATCCACGGCGTCTCCGCCGGTGGCATGCCCACCCGGGTGAAGTGCCTGCACGTGCTCGCCGGCCAGGCGCTGGCCCAGGGTCGCGGGGTGAACCCGCTGGGCGACGAGGTGCTCGACCTGCTCGGTGCGTTCTGGGCCGAAGGTCCCTGCGTGGTGGTCGAGGCGTCGGTGGTCGAGCCCGTCGAGCGCCCGGTGGTCGAGCCCGCCGAGACCGAGGGCAACCCGTGACCCGGGTGGCCGCGATCGACTGCGGCACCAACACGATCAAGCTGCTGGTCGCCGACCTGTCGACCGAGACCGGCCAGGCGGACGAGCACGTGCGCGAGATGCGCATGGTGCGGCTCGGGCAGGACGTCGACCGCACCGGCCGGCTCGCCCCGGAGGCGCTGGAGCGGACGTTCGCCGCGATCGACGAGTACGCCGCGATCATCGCCGCCCACGACGTGGAGGCGATCCGGTTCTGCGCGACATCCGCGGCCCGGGACGCCGCCAATGCCGCCGAGTTCGCCGCCGGCGTGGAGGCCAGGCTCGCCGTGACGCCCGAGGTGGTCTCCGGCCCCGAGGAGGCACAGCTGTCCTACGACGGCGCGACGCGCGGGCTGGCCGGGCGGGGGCTGCCCGCACCGCTCCTGGTGGTCGACATCGGCGGCGGCTCGACCGAGCTGATCCTCGGTGACCCGGCCGCAGGACCGGGACACGCGCACCTGCGCGCCTCGCGGTCCCTCGACATCGGCTCGGTGCGGATGACCGAGCGACACCTGCGCTCGGACCCGCCGATGGCCGACGAGGTCGCCGCCGCCACGGCCCAGATCGCCGAGGCGCTTGCCGGGTCCGGCGTGCCGTTGGGAGAGGCGCGCACCGTGGTCGGTGTCGCCGGCACGATCACCACCGTCGCCGCCGCGGTGCTCGACCTCGACGGCTACGACCGTGCGGCCATCGACCAGGCGGTGCTGGCGGTCGCGGACGTGCACGCCGTCACCGAGCGGCTGCTCGCGATGACGGTCGCCGAGCGGCGTGCACTGCCGTTCATGCACCCCGGTCGCGCGGACGTGATCGGCGCGGGTGCGCTGATCCTCGACGAGGTGCTGCGGCGTACGTCGGTCGACACGATGCTGGTCTCCGAGGCCGACATCCTCGACGGGATCGCCTGGTCGGTGGCCTGAGGAGCGCCGTGTCCGACGTACTGCTGCCGCACCCGCTGACCGGCGACCTGTTCCCGAGCCCGGTGCCGCCGGGGACCGGATGGCCCGACGACCCGGCCGCGGTGGACACGCCCGTCGCGGAGACGCCCGCCGACGTGATCGCGCTCGCCGACGCTGCCGCCGGACTCTCCGACATCGACGCCCGGGTCTCGGTGTGCCGTGCCTGCCCGCGGCTGGTGCGGTGGCGCGAGGACGTGGCGGTCGGCAAGCGCGCGTCGTTCGCGGGCGAGCCGTACTGGGGCAGGCCGATCGCCGGCTGGGGCGACCCCGAGCCTCGGGTGCTGATCATCGGGCTCGCCCCGGCGGCCAACGGCGGGAACCGCACCGGCCGGATCTTCACCGGCGACCGGTCCGGCGACTGGCTGTTCGCCTCGCTGCACCGCGTCGGGCTCGCCGCGCAGGAGACCTCGGTGCACGCCGGGGACGGCCAGCGGCTGCTCGGTGCCCGGATGGTCGCGACCGTGCGCTGTGCGCCGCCGGACAACAAGCCGACGATCGAGGAGCGCGACACCTGCGCGCCGTGGCTGGTCGAGGAGGTCTCGATGGTCGCCGGGTCGGTGCGCGCGGCTGTCGCGCTCGGCTCCTACGGCTGGGACGCGGCACTGCGCGTCTTCCGGGCGGTCGGGTACGACGTGCACCGCCCCAAGCCGAAGTTCGGCCATGCGGCCGAGACCGTGCTCACCTCGCCGGAGGGCCGCGAGCTGGTGCTGCTCGGCAGCTACCACCCCTCGCAGCAGAACACCTTCACCGGCAAGCTCACCGAGCCGATGCTCGATGCGGTGCTGGCCCGCGCCGCGTCACTGGGCGGACTGCCCGGCTGAGCGCGGTGTGGCGCATGGGAGGATGGCGCCCGTGACTCTGCACGCCATCACCGTCCTCGGACACGACCGCCCCGGCATCATCGCCGAGACCACCCGCGTCCTCGCCGACCTCGGCCTCAACATCGAGGACTCCACGATGACGCTGCTGCGCGGCCACTTCGCGATGATGCTGGTCTGCGCGGGCAGGCCCGGTGCCGAGGAGATCGAGTCCGCCCTCGCCGGGCTGACCCGGGACGGCTCGCTGACCGTGGCGGTGCGCGAGGTCCCCGAGGAGCCCGCGCACGAGGCGGTCGGGTCGACGTACGTCCTCACCGTGCACGGCGGCGACCGCGCCGGCATCGTCTCCACGCTGGTCGGCGAGGTGGCCGCCGCCGGCGGCAACATCACCGACCTGACCACCCGCCTGGCCGGGGACCTCTACGTCCTCGCCGCCGAGGTGGACCTGCCCGCGGACGCCGACGTCGAGGCGCTCCAGGCCGCGCTGCGCCGGGCCGGCGAGGAGCTCGGGGTCGGGGTCACGCTGCGCGAGATGGAGAGCGACGAGCTGTGAGCTCCGCTCCCGTCGACGACACCGTCGGCCGCTGGACCGAGAAGGACCTCCCCGTCGAGGGACGTGTCCTCGAGGTGGTGCGCGCCCCGGCGACGGTGCTCTCCCAGGTGGGCGCCGCGATCGACCCCGCCGATCCGGAGATGGTCCAGCTCGCCGCCGACCTGGTCGCCACCATGCGCGTCTCGCCCGGATGTGTCGGCCTGGCCGCGCCGCAGGTGGGCGTGGGCGTGAAGATGTTCTGCGTCGACGTCACCGAGCATCCCAAGACCCGCTCGCACCACGGGACGTTCGTGCTCTGCAACGCCGAGGTGGTCTCCGCCTCGCGCAACGAGAAGGCGCGCGAGGGGTGCATGAGCGTCCCCGACTTCACCGGCGACGTGAAGCGCGCGACCCGGATCGTCGTGGCCGGTCAGCTGCCGGTGACCGGCGAGCGGGTCGAGATCAGCGCGGACGCCTTCGAGGCCAGGGCTCTGCAGCACGAGATCGACCACTGTGACGGGCTGCTGTTCCTCGACCGCGCCGCCGGCGCGCACGCGATCTACCCGCGCAAGACCTATCTTTGACCTGCCTGCCGGCCCCCGTATCCCAATGGCAGAGGAAGAGGTCTTAAAAACCTTTCAGTGTGGGTTCGAGTCCCACCGGGGGTACGACGCTCAGCCGCCCGTGCGCTGCTCGGGTACACCGCCCCTGATCCGGCGCCCGGTGACCTCCTCCGGATGCAGCCGGATGTAGAGCCAGCGCTGCCCGTTCGCCCACGGTCGGGGGTCGTTCTGCTGCCGGATCGAGGCCAGCCACTTGGGGTCGTCGACGAGCTCCGCCCGGCCCTTGACCACGACGCTCCAGCCCTGGTGCGTGGCCACGTCGGCGCCGTCGATCTCGAAGGCCAGCCGGCAGTGCCAGCCGTAGGTGCCGAGCTGGCTGTAGGGGGCGGTCCGGAAGACGATGTCGCCGTCGTAGACCGAGTAGTTCACCGGCACGATGCTCACGCCGGTGGGGGCGTCGATGGCCACGCGGCCGACGACCTCGTTGTGGAGAAGGGCGAGGCACTCCTCGATCGGGATGTCTGTGAGCTCCGCCATGGTGCGCTCCCTGGGTCTCCTCCATCCTCGGTCGCGGCGCTGCGGGCGCAAAGGCAGAAGGTCCTGCCCCGGACATGTCACGCCGGGCAGGCTAGACAGACCGGTCAGCGGGCCCCGGGCGCCGCCGCGGTGGAGCCGCGGACGATCAGCTCGGGGGAGAACAGGTACTCACCCGTGGGCGCGTCGTGGCCGCTGATCGCCTCGGCGAGCGCCTGGACGGCTGCCTGGCTCATCGCGGCCACCGGCTGGCGGATCGTCGTGAGCGGAGGGTCGGTGAAGGAGATCAGCGGCGAGTCGTCGAAGCCGACCACGGACACGTCGGTGGGCACCTGGCCGCCGCGGGCACGCACTGCGCGCACGACGCCGAGAGCCATCAGGTCCGAGCCGCAGACGATGGCGGTCGCGCCCTTGTCGAGCAGGCGGGTGGCGGCAGCGTGTCCGCCCTCGACGGTGAACAGGGTGCGCTCGACCATGGCCTCGGCATCTGCGGCGCCGATGCCCAGCAGGGTCTGGGACGCGGCGAGGAAGCCGTCGACCTTGCGCTGGGCGACGACGTAGCGGGTCGGTCCGATCGCCAGCCCGATGCGCCGGTGGCCGAGGGCGGCGAGGTGGTTGACGGCCAGCCGCATGGCGAAGGTGTCGTCGGTGGAGATGAACGGGGCCACGACCTCGTCGGTGAAGCCGTTGACCAGGACGACCGGGAGGCCCTGGTCCACGAGCCGGCGGTAGCGCGCCTTGTCGGACGTGGAGTCGGCGTGCAGCCCGGAGATGAAGACGATCCCGGACACGCCACGCGCGAGGAGCATCGCGACGTACTCGTCCTCGGTGACCCCGCCCGGGGTCTGGGTGCACAGTACGGAGGTGTAGCCGCGCTGGGAGAGCATCGACTCCACGGCCTGGGCGAACGCCGGGAAGATCGGGTTCTCCAGCTCCGGGACCACCAGGCCGACGAGTCCCGAGCTGGTCGTGCGCAGCTGGGCGGGGCGCTCGTAGCCGAGCACGTCGAGCGCGGTGAGGACGGCGCGGCGGGTCTCGGCGCCCACGCCCGGCTTGCCGTTGAGGACGCGCGACACCGTGGCCTCACTGACGCCGGCTTGTTCCGCTACGTCCGAAAGACGGGCCTTTCGTCCCTGTGACTGCGGCTGCATGTCAGCAAGACTATCCGGCAACCGTGCAAGAACATCCTAGATCTCTGCAAAATCTTTCAAACTCTGCAAGTTCTTGCTAGGTTCAGCTCACAGCACCATCCTGACTCAAAGGAGAGCCACCCCATGCGCCGTACGAGCGTCAAGGCGACCACCAAGGCCGCCGCCCTGCTCGCCGCGGTCGGTCTGCTCGCTGGTTGCGGAAGCAACGGCGGCTCGAACGACGCGGCCGAGCCCAGCGACAGCCCCACCACCCCGGCCGCCGCCGGCACCATCACCGTGTGGGCCGACGAGACCCGGACCCCGGTCGTCACCGAGATCGGCGAGCAGTTCAAGTCCGAGAAGGGCGTGACCGTCAAGGTCGTCCAGAAGGACTTCGCCACGCTGCGCGACGAGTTCACCACCCAGGCCCCCGAGGGCAAGGGCCCCGACATCCTGATCGGTGCGCACGACTGGCTGGGCAGCCTCGTCGAGAGCGGCGGCATCGCCCCGGTCGAGCTCGGCGACAAGGCCGGCGAGTTCCAGGAGGTGGCGGTCAACGCGTTCACCTACGACGGCCAGACCTACGGCCTGCCGTACGCCGTGGAGAACATCGCGCTCGTGCGCAACACCGACCTCGCGCCCGAGGCGCCTGAGTCGTGGGACGACATGGTCGCCACCGGCAAGCAGCTCGTCGCGGACAAGAAGGCCAAGCTGCCGTTCGCGGTCCAGCAGGACCCGACCAACGGCGACCCGTACCACCTGTTCCCGCTGCAGCAGTCCTTCGGCTCCTCGATCTTCGGCCAGCTCCCCGAGGGTGGCTACGACCCGACCCAGCTGACCATCGGCGACGAGAACGGCGTGGAGTTCGCCAAGTGGCTCTCGCAGGCCGCCAAGGACAAGGTGATCAACCCGTCGGTGACCTACGACATCGCCACCGGTGAGTTCGCCAAGGGCCGGGTGCCCTACATCATCACCGGCCCCTGGGCGCTGGCGACCTTCGACGAGGGTGGCGTGAACTACTCCGTCGAGGAGATCCCCTCGCCGGGCGGTGAGCCGGCCGTGCCGTTCGTCGGTGTGCAGGGCTTCATGGTCAGCGCGCACAGCGAGAACGCCCTCGTGGCCAACGACTTCGTCGTGAACTACCTCGGCACCGAGGACGCCCAGCAGCAGCTGTTCGAGGTCGGCGGCCGTCCGTCCGCGCTGACCTCGGTGTTCGAGGCCAGCAAGTCCGACCCGATCTACGCCGGCTTCGGCAGCGTCGGTGCCGCCGGTGTCCCGCAGCCCAACATCCCCGCGATGGACGCCGTGTGGACCGAGTGGGGCAAGACCGAGATGCAGATCATCAAGGGCGGCGACCCGGTGAAGCTCTGGAACGCGATGACGCAGCGGATCCAGAAGGCCATCGGCTGACGCCGACCTGATCGCAGCACAACTCACAGCACAGTGATGCCGGTGCCGTCGCAGCTTCCGCTCCCCGCGGGCGACGGCACCGGCATCGCGCGTCAGGCACCACCGACGAGGGGTTTGGGATGAAGTACAGCACCGGTGTCCTGGTGCGCTACGCGCTGTTGGCCCTGGTCAACGCGCTCGGCATCTATGCGCTGATGGCGCTCGGCGAGCTCGGCATGTGGAAGGGCTTCGCCGCCGTCCTGGTCGCGACGGTCGCGATCGACGTCGTCTACGCCACCGGCCGCTTCGTGCCGATGAAGTACCTGATGCCCGGCCTGGTGCTGCTGCTGGTCTACCAGGTCTACGTCGTCTTCTACACCGGAGCCGTCGCGCTGACGAACTCCTCGGAGTTCAACGCCGGCGACCAGCAGCGCTCGGTCGACGTGATCCTCGCCCAGAACGAGCGGCGGGTTCCCGACTCGCCGCAGTACCGCCTCACGGTGATGGACCGCGACGGGGAGCTCGCGTTCCTGGTCACCAGCCCCGAGGGCGAGGTCTCGGTCGGCACCGCCGACGAGCCGCTCGAGGAGGTCGACGGCGCCACCCGCGACGAGTCCGGCAAGGCCGTCGCCCTCGACGGCTACCAGCCGCTGTCGTACGCCGAGATCATCGGACCCCGGTCGAAGGAGATCACGACCTACCGGGTGCCGTTCAGCGACGACGCCGAAGACGGCAGCCTGAAGACCCAGGACGGCTCGAACGCCTACGTCTACAAGCCTGCGGCGGTCTACGACGAGGATGCCGAGACGATCACGCGGGAAGGGGTCGTCTACACCGCCGACCACGAGACCGGCTACTTCGTCAGCGCGAACGGGGACCGGCTCACCCCCGGCTGGAAGGTGTTCGTCGGGTTCGACAACTTCAAGCGGATCCTCACCAACGACGAGATCCGCGGGCCCTTCCTGCAGATCCTGATCTGGACGATCGCGTTCGCCGCGATCACCGTGCTCGGCACCTTCGCCCTCGGCCTGTTCACCGCGATGGTGCTCAACGACCCGAGGATGAAGGGGCGCCGGCTCTACCGCTCGCTGCTGCTGATGCCCTACGCGATCCCGGCGGTGATCTCGGCCGGCGTGTTCCGCGGCATGCTCAACACGCAGTTCGGCTTCGTCAACGAGGTGCTGCTGTTCGGCGCCGAGCTCGACTGGCTCGGGGACCCGTGGCTGGCGAAGATCTCGCTGATCGTGGTGAACCTGTGGCTGGGCTACCCCTACATGTTCCTGGTCGCCACCGGCGCCCTCCAGGCGATCCCGAACGACGTGATCGAGGCGGCACGCATCGACGGCGCCGGGGCGTGGAACATCTTCCGCAACGTCAAGCTGCCCTACATCCTGATGGCGACCGCACCCCTGCTGATCGCGTCCTTCGCGTTCAACTTCAACAACTACACGCTGGTCGCGGCGCTCACCAACGGCGGGCCGCCGATGGCCGACGCCGAGGTCTCCGCCGGCCACACCGACATCCTGATCACCTTCGTCTACGAGCTGGCGTTCGGCGGCGAGCAGGCGCAGTACGGCTTCGCGTCGGCGATCTCGATCCTGATCTTCGTCTTCGTCGGAATCATCTCCGTGATCGGCTTCCGGCAGACCCGTCGCTACGAGGAGATGAGCTGACATGCGGTGGTTCAAGGAGACCGGCTGGCGTCACCTGTACGGCGCCCTGCTGCTCGTGGTCGCACTCTTCCCGATCGTGTTCATCCTGTCGGCGTCGCTGAACCCGACCGGGTCGATCTCCGACACCAACCAGCTGTTCGGCAACGTGTCTCTGCAGAACTACCGCGACCTGTTCACCGACCCGCAGAACCCGTTCCTGGCCTGGTTCATCAACACGCAGGTGCTGGCGATCACCACGGCCGTGCTCACCGTGTTCCTCGGTGCCATGGCGGCCTTCTCGTTCTCCCGCTACCGGTTCAAGGGCCGTGAGGCAGGGCTGGTCGGCCTGCTGCTGGTGCAAATGTTCCCCCAGCTGCTCGCCTACATCGCGATCTTCCTGCTGCTCGCCGCGATCGGCGAGGTGTTCCCGGCGCTGGGTCTCGGCTCGCGGCTGGGGCTGATGTTCGTCTACCTCGGCGGTGCGCTGGGTGTGAACACGTGGCTGCTGAAGGGGTTCTTCGACTCCGTGCCGCGCGACCTCGACGAGTCAGCGAGGATCGACGGGGCCTCGCATGCCGACATCTTCTTCCGGATCATGCTGCCGCTCGTCGTACCGATCCTCGTGGTGGTCGGCCTGCTCTCCTACGTCACCACCGTCGGTGAGCTGGTGCTGGCCCGGATCCTGCTCGGCGACGACGTCGACAAGCAGACGATGGCCGTGGGCCTGTTCGGCTTCATCTCCGAGCAGTTCAGCCAGAACTGGGGGGTCTTCGCCGCCGGCGCGATCCTCGGCTCGCTGCCGCTGATCATCCTGTTCCAGTTCCTGCAGCGCTACATCGTCGGCGGGATGCTGGCCGGCTCGGTCAAGGGCTGAGCCTCGGTCCCGGGTACGGCGCACACGCCGTCCTCGCACACCGGGGCCCCCTGGTCGCCGGAGACCATCTGGAATCTCGGCGTCTCGCTCATGCCTGCACCTCCTGGGCCGCGGCCGCCTGTCCCAGCGCGTCGGCGAAGACGGCCGGGTCCTGAGCGCCGGAGACACCGAACCGCTGGTCGATGACGAAGAACGGCACTCCATTGATCCCGTAGGCGCGGGCCTGCGCGATGTCGGCGCGCACCTCGTCGAGGTAGGTCTCCTGCGCGAGCGCCTCGAGCACCTCGCCGCGGTCCAGACCCACCTCGCTCGCCAGGTCCGCGAGCTGCTCGTGGTGGCCGACGTGGCGGCCCTCGGTGAAGTACGCGCGCAGCAGCCGCTCCTTCATCTCGTGCTGCACGCCCCGGGCGCGTGCGAGGTGGAGCAGCTGGTGCGCCTTGAGCGTGTTGGTGTGCCGCAGCGCCGCGTAGTCGAAGTCGAGCCCGACGGAGGCGGCGACCTCGGTCATCTGCTCCAGCATCGCCCGGACCTGCTCCACGGGGAGACCCTTGTGGTCGGCCAGGAAGTCGACCTCGGTGCCCTCGAAGTCCACCGGGGTGTCGGGGGCCAGCTCGAAGGAGTGGTACTCCACCTCGACCGTCCGGTCGGGGTGGCTCTCGGCGAACCGGCGCACGCCCTCCTCGAAGCGCCGCTTGCCCACGTAGCACCACGGGCAGGCGATGTCGGACCAGATGTCGACCTTCAGCGCAGAGCTCATGTCAGGGCCAACTTGGTTGAACCCGTAACTATTCCGGCGTCACTCGTCGATCGAGGACATGTCGGGGTAGCGCTGACCGGCCACGGCGTCACGCGGCACCGCCTCGTCCAGGCGGGCGAGGTCGGCCACGCTCAGCCCGACCGCGGCGGCGGCGACGTTCTCCTCGAGGTAGCTCACCCGCTTCGTGCCCGGGATCGGGACCACGTCGGCCCCCTGGGCGAGCACCCACGCCAGCGCGAGCTGGCCCGGGGTCACCCCCTTCTCGGCGGCGATCTCGCGGATCCGCCCGACCAGCGCCAGGTTGTTCTCCAACGCCTCGCCCTGGTAGCGCGGGTGGTGCCGCCGGAAGTCGTCGGCGGAGAGGACGTCGAGGGAGCTGATCGCGCCGGTGAGCATGCCGCGACCCAGCGGCGAGTAGGGGACCAGGCCGATTCCCAGCTCGCGCAGGGTGGGCAGGATCTCGTCCTCGACGTGCCTGGTGAACAGGGAGTACTCCGTCTGCAGCGCGGTGACCGGGTGCACGGCGTGGGCCCGGCGGATCGTCGCCGCCGACGCCTCCGACAGCCCGAGGTGGCGCACCTTGCCGGCCTGCACCAGCTCGGCCATCGCACCGACGGTCTCCTCGATCGGGATGGTCTTGTCGACGCGGTGCTGGTAGTAGAGGTCGATGTGGTCCACGCCGAGCCGCTCGAGGCTGGCGTCGCAGGCGCGGTGGACGTACTCCGGCTTGCCGTTGATCCCGAGCCGGGTGCCGTCGGGCAGGCGCTCGTTGCCGAACTTGGTCGCCAGCTGCACCTCGTCACGGCGACCGGCGATCGCGCGGCCGACGAGCCGCTCGTTGGTGAACGGGCCATACATGTCGGCGGTGTCGAGGAAGGTCACGCCGAGGTCCAGGGCGCGCCGGATGGTGGCCGTGGCCTCCGCCTCGTCGGCGGTGCCGTAGAACTCCGACATGCCCATGCAGCCCAGGCCCATCGTGGACACGGTGAGTGGGGTGTCGGTGCCGAGGGTCCGAGTGCCCAGGGTGGAGGTGTCGGGTGCGGTGCGGCTCTGGTCGGTCATGGCGACGAGTCCACCGCGTCGTACGCCGATGATCAAGGGCTGTCTCGCCGGCGGCGGGCGGGAACACCGGGCACGTCCGCGTCGTTGAACGGATATCCGTCCCTAGGATGGGAACTCGGTTCACGACGGCGCCCAGAGCCGGGCGTCGCGACAAGGCCTCCAAGGAGGAGACCAACACATGCAGAGCAGCAACCCGGTATTCGCGCGGTCCGAGGGTTTCAACGGCCGCCGCACCAGCCAGAGCGGGGTCACCTACCCCGACTACAACCAGCCCTCCGCGTGGGGCACCGGCGCGCCGCAGGCACCTGAGTACTACGCCCCGGCCCCGCCGTCGGCGCCGATGACCATCGACTCGGTGGTCCAGAAGTCCGCGATCACCCTGGGCCTGGTCATCGTGACCGCGGCGCTCACCTGGGTGATGCTGCCCGAGTCGATGCTCGGCCTGGCGTGGATGGGCGGCGCGTTCGCCGGTCTCGGCCTCGCGCTGGTGATCTCGTTCAAGAAGACGATCAGCCCCGCGCTGGTCCTCGCCTACGCCGTCGCCGAGGGTCTCTTCGTCGGTGCGATGAGCAAGACCTTCGAGGCGATGTTCGGCGACGGCATCGTGCTCAACGCGGTCGTCGGCACGATGGCCGCGGTCATCGGCACGCTCGCGGCCTACAAGTTCTTCAACATCCAGGTGACGCCGAAGTTCCGCAAGTTCGTGGTCGCCGCGATGTTCGGCTTCGTCGGCCTCGTGCTGCTCGACTTCGTGCTCGGATTCTTCGGCGTGGCAGTCGGCTTCAACAACTTCAGCACGCTCGGCCTGGTCATGAGCGTGATCGGTCTGGCGCTCGGTGTGCTCATGCTGATCCTCGACTTCGACTTCGTGGAGCGCGGCGTCGCCGCAGGCCTTCCGGAGCAGGAGTCGTGGCGTGCGGCCTTCGGCCTGACCGTGACCATCATCTGGATCTACATCGAGATGCTGCGGATCCTGGCGATCCTCCGCGGCCAGGAGTGACCTCCGCCGTACGACGAGCAGCTCGCTGACCGAGGGCCCCGGACCTGTTCCGGGGCCCTTCGTCGTGCCTGGGCTCTCGGGGGCGGCTCAGCCGCCGGTCGACGACTCGCCCTCGACCGCCGGCTCGCCGTCGCCGACAGGAGTCTCCGGCTCGCCCTGGGGGCGGCGCCGGCGATGGCGGAGCAGCACCCAGCGGCCGCGGGCGCCACGCTTGGAGCCGCCGACCTCGGTGCCGTCGATCTCGGTGCCCGGTGTCCTGGCTGCCTCCACCGCGGCGTAGGAGATCGGCATGACGCCCTCCCCGCGGAACGCCTCGGGCCACAGGTCCTCCGGCGGGATCACACCGACCGCGGCGAGCACCGACGGCAGGAGCACCGAGGCCATGCTGGAGTAGCCGGCCGCGGACGGGTGGAACTGGTCGGGGCCGAACAGCAGCTTCGGGGAGGCGCTGAACTCCGGGCCCAGGATCGAGCCGAGCGAGACCGTCCGGCCGCCCGCCTCCACCACCGCGATCGTCTGCCCGGCGGCGAGCCGGCGGCTCCAGGCACGCGCGACCTGGCGCAGCGGCGGCGCGATCGGCTCCACGGTGCCCAGGTCGGGGCAGGTGCCGACGACGACCTCGACTCCGGCGTCGCGCAGCCGGCGGACGCCCTGCTCCAGCAGGCGCACCGACTCCGACGGCAGCACCCGGTGGGTCACGTCGTTGGCCCCGATCAGGATCACCGCGACGTGCGGCTCCATGGTCAGCGCGACGTCGATCTGGCCGGCGAGGTCCCGGGACTGCGCGCCGACGAACGCCAGCGAGCGCAGGTACACGCGACGGTCCGCGCCTTCGGCGAGACCCGAGGCGAGATGCGCCCCTGGGGTGTCCTCGACCTTCTCGACGCCGTACCCCACCGCGCTGGAGTCACCGAGCAGCGCCATCTTCAACGCCGGGCCGGGCCGGCCCTTGCCGTACCAGCCGGTGGCGTCGGGCGTGGGGTCCTCGACGACGTTGCCGATCGTGCGACGGGCCAGCTTCGCCTCGGCGGTGAGCACACCGAGCAGCGATGCGCCGAGCACGGAGACGCCGCCCCCGCCGTACGCGGCGGCGGCAGCGAGCTTGCGAGCGGCGGCGGCTTTACCCACGAAGCCCATGCTACTGATCACCCCTAGACTGGCCCGGTGCGTTACGTGAACTCGCTTCTGGACCTGGTGGGCGACACCCCCCTCCTCCGACTCAACCGGGTGATGGACGACCTGGCCGGCAAGGGGCCGATGGTGCTTGCCAAGGTGGAGTACCTCAACCCGGGCGGCTCGGTGAAGGACCGGATCGCGCTGCGCATGGTCGAGGCCGCCGAGGCCGACGGCTCGCTCAAGCCGGGCGGCACGATCGTCGAGCCGACCTCGGGCAACACCGGCGTCGGTCTGGCGATGGTGGCGCAGGCCAAGGGCTACAAGTGCGTGTTCGTGTGCCCCGACAAGGTCAGTGAGGACAAGCGCAACGTGCTCAAGGCGTACGGCGCCGAGGTGGTCGTCTGCCCGACCGCGGTCGCGCCCGAGCACCCGGACTCCTACTACAACGTCTCCGACCGGCTGGTCCGTGAGATCAAGGACGCCTGGAAGCCCGACCAGTACTCCAACCCGAACAACCCCCGCTCCCACTACGAGACGACCGGGCCGGAGATCTGGGAGCAGACCGACGGCAAGATCACGCACTTCGTGTGCGGCATGGGCACCGGCGGCACGATCAGCGGGGTGGGCCGCTACCTCAAGGAGAAGAGCGGCGGCAAGGTGCAGGTCGTCGGCGCCGACCCCGCCGGCTCGGTGTACTCCGGCGGCACCGGCCGGCCCTACCTCGTCGAGGGCGTCGGGGAGGACTTCTGGCCCTCGACGTACGACGCCACGGTCGCCGACCGGGTGATCGAGGTCTCCGACGCAGACTCGTTCGCGATGACCCGCCGGCTGGCGCGCGAGGACTCGTTGCTCGTCGGCGGCTCCTCGGGCATGGCGGCCTTCGCGGCGATCCAGCTCGCGCACGAGCTCAGCCGTGAGCCCGGTGGCGAGGACGCGGTGATCGTCGTACTGCTGCCGGACTCCGGGCGCGGCTACCTGACCAAGGTGTTCAACGACGAGTGGCTCGGCCAGTACGGCTTCCTGCCCGCCGCCGACGACCAGACCGTGGGACAGGTGCTGCGCGGCAAGAGCGGCGAGCTGCCGGCCCTCGTGCACACGCACCCCAACGAGACGATCGCGGAGGCCGTGCACATCCTGCAGGAGTACGGCGTCTCCCAGATGCCGGTCGTGCGCGCAGAGCCGCCGATCATGGCCGCCGAGGTGGCCGGCTCGGTGTCGGAGCGCGCGCTGCTGGACGCGTTGTACGCCGGGACGGCGAAGCTGTCCGACCCCGTCGAGCAGCACATGAGCGAGCCGCTGCCCTCGATCGGCTCCAACGAGCCGGTGTCCGACGCCGTCGCCGCGCTCGAGAACGCCGACGCGCTCCTGGTGCAGGAGGACGGCAAGCCCGTCGGCGTCGTGACCCGGCAGGACCTGCTCTCCTACATCGCCCGCCGCTGACGCTTTCCGGCCCACCCGGCGCCCGCCGGACCGCCTCCTAGCAGCATCGGCGAAGTCCGGCATGGCCGGAACTTCATCAGTTCTGACGATTTTCCTGACGCGCTGCCCTCCTAGGGTCCCACTGTGGCTCAGGCCACTTCCGAAGAACGAGTGGGGGTTTGGCATGTCATTCATCAACAGCAGGCCGGTGGCGGTCGGCGTGGGCGCCGCGGTCATCGTGGGCCTCGGCGCCGCCGGCGCCGTCGCGGACGGGCTGATCGGCTCGCCCGACATCCGCGACGGCAGTGTCCGGTCGGTCGACATCAAGGACGAGACGATCAAGCCGCGCGACATCAAGAACGGTGCGGTCACCGCCGCCAAGATCAGGGACGGCTCCGTCGGCGAGGCGGAGCTCTCACCGGCGCTCCGCGGCCTGCTCGCCAAGGCCGGCGTCGCCGGCCCTCAGGGCGAGAAGGGCGACAAGGGGGAGAAGGGCGACCCGGGTCCCGCCGGGCCGCAGGGGCCTGCGGGTCACAGCGGGTCCACCTACCCCGAGCGCTTCGGCGTGCTGGACAAGGACAAGGTCGGTGCCGGCACGCGGAAGATCCCGTACATGGGTGAGGTGTTCCCGAGCCGTGAGCTGTCGGCCCAATCGCAGAAGCTGCTGGGTGCCCTGGGCGACGTTGACGACGAGATGGCCGAGCTCACGGTCACCCAGGTCACCGTGCCGCGCGGCACCTACCTGCTTAACGCGCAGGCGAACGTGACCGAGGGGGACGGTCGTGCGCTGTACATGTTCGCGGTGATGATGGACGACGGTGACCACAGCGAGGACACGACGGACGACGGGCTGGTCAGCTTCTTCAGCCCCGACTGGGTGTTCCCGGGTGAGTTCCTGGCGTTCCCCAGCGGCGCCGACACACGGACCGTGTCAGTTGACGGTCCCACCACGTTCACCCTGCTCGCTGCCGGGCTGGGCGATGTACTCCGGATCGAGTCCGACGAGCCTGAGAAGCCGTCCTTCAAGGTCGAGGGGTCGTTGAGCCCGGTCCGGATCTCCGATGCCTTCGACGATCGGCTGCAGCTCCTGATCAACCCCATGTTCGGCGGCTATCTCTGAGCAGTTCTGTCGAGGGGCGGTCGTGCGTTTCGCGCGGCCGCCCCTTCGGCGTTCAGCGGATGCGGCGGGCCATCGTCGCGGGCGGGTCGCCGAAGAGGTCGGGGTGCAGGATCGCGGCGAGTGCCTCGACGCCGTCGACCAGGCGCGGCCCGGGCCGGGCGAAGGACGCGTTCGCGTCGACGGCCCACACCGGCACGTCGTCGGGCAGCACCCCCGACGCGACGACCTCCGAGGCCAGGTCGGCGGACTGCTCGAGCCCGTAACCACAGGGCGCGCAGACGACCACCTCGGGGGCGGCCGCGACGACATCGGCCCAGTCGACCCGGTGGGACTTCTCGCCGGCCGTGCCGAGGACGCAGTCTCCGCCGGCGAGGGTCACCATCTCGGGCACCCAGTGGCCCGGGGCGAACGGCGGCTCGGTCCACTCCAGCACGAGGGCTCGCGAGCGCGGCGCGCCTGCGGACCGCCGTACGACCTCGTCGAGCCGGCCGCGCAGCGAGGTGACCAGCGCGTCGGCCTCCGCCTCGCGCGCGGTGGCCTTGCCCAGTGTGGAGATCGAGGCCAGAACCTCGTCCAGCGTGTGCGGGTCGATGGTGAGCACCTCGGCGGTGCAACCGAGGTGGGCAAGCGCATCGTCGACCACGGAGACGTCCACGGCGCAGACCGCGCACAGGTCCTGGGTGACCACGAGGTCGGCGTCGAGTCCGGCGAGCGCACCCTCGTCGAGGTGGTAGAGGTCCTCGCCGCGGTGCATGGCCTCGGTGACGAACGCGTCGATCTCCTTCGGGCTCAGACCCTCCGGCATCGCGCTCGTCGAGACGATCGTGCGGGTGCGCGCCTCGACGGGGTGGTCGCACTCGAAGGTGACGCCGACGACGTCGTCGCCGGCGCCGAGGTCGAACAGGATCTCGGTCGTGGAGGGCAGGAGCGAGACGATGCGCATCGGCCGAGTCTGGCACGCTCCACTGATCTGGCGCGCCTGCGGCCCCGGCTCGGCATCGGGCCGCAATAGGGTGGTCCGGTGACCGATCCGCAGCAGATCCAGACCGAGCTCGAGCGCGCCGCGGAGGCTCGCGAGGAGCACGTCCAGCTGACCCGGCGCATCGACGGCGCGCGCCCGCACCTGGAGGGGCTGGTCGAGCGGGTCGCGGAGCTGCGCCGCAAGCTGGAGTCCGAGGCGGCCGACGTCGAGAGGCTGGAGACCCTGTCCGCGGCACGGATCTGGTCCCGCCTGAAGGGCACGCACGCCGACGACCTCGAGCGGGAGACCGCCGAGCGGGAGGCCGCGCGCTATGCCGTTGCCGAGGCCGAGGCGCGGCTGGAGGTGATGCAGCGCGAGCTCGACTCGCTGCTGAGCCGGCGTGCAGAGCTGGGTGACGTGACGGCCAGGTACGACCAGGCGCTCGCGGCGAAGCAGGCCTGGCTGGAGGGCAACGGAGGACCCGAGGCAGTCGAGCTCGCCGACATCGCGCAGCGCCGGGGTGAGCTGCTCGCGGTCGACAAGGAGATGCGCGAGGCCCACGCGGCCGGTACGGCGGCTCGCAGCCGGCTGGCCCGGGCGCTCGACGTGCTCGGCAGCGCCGGCTCGTGGTCCACCTGGGACGCCTTCGGTGGCGGTGGCCTGATGACCGACATGATCAAGTACCAGAAGGTGGACGAGGCCACCGCCCTGGTCAGGCAGGCCGACCAGGCCCTCGCGGCGTTCTCGCGCGAGCTCGCCGACGTGGACCTGCCGCAGGTCAACGGGGTCCAGGTGGACCAGATGATGCGCACCTTCGACGTGTGGTTCGACAACATCTTCAGCGACATGGCGGTGCGGTCCCGGATCGAGGACGCCCGCAACCGCGTGGGAGCCGCGCTGCAGCAGGTCGACCAGGCGCTCGCCGCACTCGCGCAGAAGGGCCGCGGCGTCGAGAGCGAGCTCGCGCGCCTGCAGAGCCGCAGGGAGCAGCTCCTGCTCGGCTGACAGAGCCGAGCAGCCCGCGACCGCACCGCGGGGTCTGCGCTGCCGCCGGGTCCGCGGTGGTTATGGTGCCTGCGTGGACGACCCGTCGCTGTGGACCTACGTGCTGCTCGGGCTCGCTGGTCTCCTCGCGGGCTGGGTCGACGCGGTGGTCGGCGGCGGCGGCCTGATCCAGCTGCCGGCCCTGGTGATCGGGCTGCCGGGCGCGGCGCCGGTGCAGATCCTGGCGACCAACAAGCTCGGCTCGGTGATGGGTACGTCGATCAGCTCGGTCACCTACTACCGGCGGGTGGGACCGGATCCGCGGACGTTCATCCCGCTGATGCTGCTGGCGTTCACCGGCTCGCTGGGCGGGGCGGTCGTCGCCTCGCACATCCCGAAGGAGGCCTTCGACCCGATCGTGCTCGTGGTGCTCGTCGCGGTCGGTGGCTACGTGCTGTTCAAGCCCGCGATCGGCGAGATCACCCGGCTGCGCTTCGCCGGGCACCGGCACACGCTCGCCGCGATGGCCGCCGGCGCGGTGATCGGCTTCTACGACGGCGCGCTCGGCCCGGGCACCGGCTCGTTCCTCGTGTTCACGCTGGTCGGCCTGCTCGGCTACAACTTCCTCGAGGCCTCGGCGAAGGCGCGGATGGCCAACTGGGCCACGAACGTCGCCGCCCTCGTCGTCTTCGTCCCGCAGGGCGCGGTGCTCTGGAAGGTCGGCCTGGTGATGGGCGCGTGCAACCTGGTCGGCGGCTACGTCGGGGCGCGCACCGCCGTGGCGAAGGGCGGCGGGTTCGTCCGCGTGGTGTTCGTCGTCGTGGTCGGCGCGTTCATCGTCAAGATCGGCTCGGACGTGCTCGGGCGGCTGTGGTGAGCGACCCCGCGTCGTACCTCACCGTCGCCGGCCCCGCCGTCGCCGAGATCGAGGTCAAGCGCTCCCGGTTCATCTGCCGGGTCGAGCCGGTCGCCACCGAGGAGGCGGCGCGCGCGGTCGTGGAGGAGGAGCGGCGGAGCTACTGGGACGCCCGGCACCACTGCTCGGCGTTCGTGCTGGGCCCGACCGCGGAGGTGCAGCGCTCCAACGACGACGGCGAGCCGTCGGGCACCGCGGGCGCGCCGATGCTGGAGGTGCTGCGCGGTCGCGAGGTCAGCGACGTGGTCGCGGTGGTGACCCGCTACTTCGGGGGCGTGCTGCTCGGCGCCGGCGGCCTGGTCCGCGCCTACTCCGACGCCGTCCGCGCCGGGCTCGACGCCGCGGGGACCCGGGAGCGGCGGCTGCTCGCCCGCTACGACGTCGCGGTCCCGCACGCGGATGCCGGTCGCCTCGAGCACGGCCTGCGCGCGCACGGCGTCGTCGTGCTCGGCGTGGAGTACGGCGCCCAGGCGGTGCTGCACGTCGCCGTACCGGCCCCCGACGCCGAGCGGCTGCCGCACCTGCTCGCCGAGCTCAGCGGCGGCGAGCTGCACCCGGAGCCTGCCGGGAGCGGCTGGGTCGACGGCTGACCCGCCGGAGAGCCGGGGACTTCCGGCTCTGTGCGCCCCCCTCGCCCGGTGCCACGGTGGAAGTAGCCGTGGCCGGGTGCTCCCGGACCCGGTCCGGCGCCCCTGGACTGAGAGGAGGGGCCGGAGATGGGCGACTACGTCGACATCGGTCCTGTGCACATGTGGTACGAGCACCGCGGTGAGGGCGAACCGCTCCTGCTCCTGCACGGAGGCCTGGACACCAACGCCTTGTGGGTGGCCCAGCTCGAGGCGTTGGTCGGGCACTACCGGGTCTACGCCCCCGAGCGCCGCGGACACGGGCACACCGCGGACGTCGACGGCCGGCTGTCCTACGACGTGATGGCGCACGACATGGTCGCCTTCGTCGACAAGGTCGTCGGCGAGCCGGTGCGGGTGGTCGGCTGGAGCGACGGCGCGATCGTGGGGCTGCTGATGGCGATGGCCCGCCCGGACCTGGTCCGCAGCCTGGTGCTGATCGGCGGCGCCGCCGACGTGGCCGGCTACGTGCCGGAGTTCCACAAGATCGCCCGGCTGCCCGGCGACAGTGAGGAGTTCCAGTCGTTCCGGGCCGTCTACGGCGCGGTCTCCCCGGACGGGCCGGAGCACTGGCCGGTGGTGTTCGGCAAGGTCACCGCGATGTGGCAGTCCGAGCCGCACATCCCGGTCGACGACCTGGAGGCCGTGCGCGCGGCCACTCTGCTGGTCTGCGGCGACGACGACCCGGTCTCGCTGGAGCACACCGTCGCGATGTACCGCGCGATCCCGGGCGCCGAGCTCGCGGTGATCCCGGGCACCTCCCACCTCGCCCCGCTGGAGAAGCCCGACCTGGTCAACCGGGTCCTGCTCGACTTCCTGCGGGGGGGGGGAGACCGTCCCCGAGGTGCTCCCGGTACGACGGGCACCGGCTCGCGTCTAGCCGGGGGAGACCGAGATGAGCGACACGGTCCAGTCCCGTGCCGTCGATGCACGCATCGGCTCGGAGGGCACGCGGATCGACCTCGACGAGATCTGCCGCTACTTCCAGGTCGGCGACAGCGTGGTCAAGGCGCTCGACGACGTGAACCTACATGTCGACGAGCGCGCTTTCGTCGTCGTGCTCGGCGCCTCGGGCTCCGGCAAGACGACGCTGCTCAACCTGATCGGTGCCCTGGACGCGCCGACCGCGGGCACGGTGCGGCTGGCCGGCGTCGACCTCACCGCGGCCTCGCGCGCGCAGCGGACGAAGGTCCGCCGGCACACGGTCTCCTTCATCTTCCAGAGCTTCAACCTGTTCCCGGGACTGACCGCGCTGGAGAACGTCCAGTTCGGCGCCGACGTGGCCGGGCGGGAGGACTCCGAGCAGGTGGCCCGGGAGGTGCTGGAGCGGGTCGGCCTCGGCGAACGGGCGGACCACTTCGCCCACCAGCTCTCCGGCGGCGAGCAGCAGCGGGTGGCCATCGCCCGTGCCCTGGCGACGGGGAACCCGATCCTGCTCGCCGACGAGCCGACCGGCGAGCTCGACTTCCGCACCGGCGTGCAGATCCTCGAGCTGCTCCGCGAGCAGGCCGAGACCGGCAAGACCGTCATCGTGGTCACCCACAACCGTGAGATCTCCCGGGTCGCGGACCGGGTGATCGAGCTGTCCAGCGGCCGGATCGTCTCGGACGGGCCACCGGCCGGCGGCCGGGCCGCGATCGGCGAGCTGCACTGGTAGGCCGTCATGACACGCAGAGGACTCTGGGTCCGCTGGTCCTGGCGCGACCTGCGCAACCGCTGGCTGCTGGTCACCGCGATCGCCCTGGTGATCGCGCTGGGCACCGGGACCTACGCCGCGCTGATGGGCTCCTCGGCGTGGCGGACCCAGTCCAACGACGAGAGCTTCGCGCTGCTGGACACCCACGACCTGAAGCTCACGCTGACCCAGGGCAGCACGACCGAGGAGGGGAGCCTGGCGGCCCTCGTGGCCGGGCTCGCGCACGCAGGTGACGTCGAGGCGGTCCGGGAGCGGCTGGTGCTGCCCACGCAGGTCGCCGGCCCCGACGACCTGCTGGTCCCCGGCGAGATCGTCGGCTCGGCGACGGGCTCCGAGGTGGACGGGATCTCCGTGGACGACGGCCGCGGGCTCGAGCCCGGCGACGACGCTGCCGCGGTTGCGGTGCTGGAGACCCAGTTCGCCGGGGCCAACGGCCTGGCGCCGGGCGAGCAGCTGACGATCTCCGGTGGTGCGCCGCTCGAGGTCGTCGGCCTCGGGCAGTCCCCGGAGTACTTCATCGTCACCGCGGGGGAGGGCGGCCTGCCGTTCCTGTCCGCGGACAGCTACGGGGTGCTGTTCACCACCCTGCACACCGCGCAGCAGGTCACCGGCACCCGAGGCCGGGTCAACGACGTGGTGCTCACCCTGCGCGAGGGCGCCGACCTGGACGCGCTGCGCACCGAGCTGACCGAGGCCCTGGCCGCGGCCGGCGCGGCGGGCACGGTCACCACGCGCGACGACCTCGACGCGTACCGGATCCTCTACGACGACATCGACGCCGACGCCCAGATGTGGCGGGTCGTGGCGCTGCTGGTGTTGCTCGGCGCGGCGTTCGCGGCGTTGAACTTGACCACCCGGATCGTCGAGGCGCAGCGGCGCGAGATCGGGATCGGGATGGCGCTGGGCGTGCCGCCGTGGAAGCTGGCGGTCCGGCCGCTGCTGTTCGGCGCGCAGGTCGCGCTGCTCGGGGTCGCGCTCGGGATGGTGGTCGGCTGGGCGGTCGGCATCCCGCTGCGGTCGGTGTTCGTCGACATGGTGCCGCTGCCGGTCTGGCAGACCCCGTTGCAGCTCACCGTGTTCGCCCAGGCAGCGGTGCTCGGCTTCGTGATCCCCTTCGCCGCGATCGCGTGGCCGGTGTGGCGGGCGCTGCGGGTGCAGCCGGTCGAGGCGATCCGGGTCGGCCACCTGGCCGCTCGTGGCGGCGGGCTGGCGCCGCTGCTGCGCCGGCTGCACCTGCCCGGCCGGGGCTACCGGCAGATCCCGCTTCGCAACGTGCTGCGCACGCCGCGCCGCAGCGCCCTCACCGCGCTCGGCATCGCGGCGTCGCTGACCTCGCTGGTCGCGGTGCTCGGCCTGCTCGACACGTTCAACGGCACTCTCGACCGGGCCGAGACCGAGGTGCTGCACGCCGCGGCCGACCGGGTCGAGGTCTCCCTCGACACGTTCGTGCCCCAGGACGGCGAGGAGGTCGCCTCGGTCGAGCGGCTGCCGTCGGTGGGCAGCCTGGACGCCGGCCTCCTCGTGCCCGGCACCGCCGGCTCCGACGGGGCCACCGTCGACCTGGTCGTGGAGGTCTTCCCCGACGACGCCGCCTGGGCACCCACGCTCACCAGCGGTACGTCGACCGGCGGGCTCGTGCTCGCCGAGAAGGCGGCCGCCGACCTCGGTGTCGTCGTGGGGGACACGGTGACCCTCGAGCACCCGCAGGCCACGGCCGCCGGGCTGCGCACGGCGCGGACGGAGCTGACCGTGACGGGTCTGCACCCCAACCCGATCCGGACGGTGGCATACCTCGCCCCGGACGCCGCCGCGCCCCTGGGCCTGACCGGCGCGGCCAACCTGCTGGTCGTGGTCCCTGCCGACGGCGCCACCTCCGACGACGTCCGCCGTGACCTGCTCAGCGTGCCGCACGCGGCCTCTGCGCAGACACCGGCCGCCGTGACCGAGGGCCTCCGGGGGAGCCTGGAGCAGTTCACGAGCATCATCCAGATCGCCGCGGTCGTGACCCTGCTGCTCGCCCTGCTGATCGCGTTCAACACCACCAGCATCGGGG
Source organism: Nocardioides pakistanensis (assembly GCF_054781215.1). Taxonomy (NCBI): domain Bacteria; kingdom Bacillati; phylum Actinomycetota; class Actinomycetes; order Propionibacteriales; family Nocardioidaceae; genus Nocardioides; species Nocardioides pakistanensis. Next base: position 65,241 of record NZ_BAAGUV010000033.1, read on the forward strand.
TCGACGAGCGGTCCCGGGAGCACGCCACGATGCTGGCCTTCGGGCTGCCGGTGCGGACGGTGCTGACGATGACCTCGATCGAGACCGTGATCGTCGGTGCCATCGGCGCCGGGCTGGGCGTCGCGGGCGGCTACGCCGTGCTCGCGTGGATGACGCGGACCACGATCCCGGACGTGATGCCCGAGCTCGGCATGCAGGCGGTGCTGACCAGCACCACGATCTGGCAGGCGCTGGCCCTGGGCATTCTCACGGTTGCGATCGCGCCGCTGTTCACGCTGCGGCGGACGCGGAGGATGGACATCCCCTCGGCGCTGCGTGTCATGGAGTGAGCCCCGGACACCGCCCCCGGCCCGGCTCCCTACACTGATGCCCGAGGCCCGGAGCGCAGGCACGACCCCCCGCCGACCGGGTCGGCTCGCCTCCCGACGGATGTGGTTTCCGATGTTCCAGAAGGCCCTGCCCCTGTGGGCGCTGCGCGCTCTCGCCGGGCTCGTCGCGCTGTTGCTGCTGCTGATGACGGTCGGCCTGGCGCTGCTGCTGCCGCACATCCCCACCCTGGTCCGGGCGGCCGCCGACCTGCCCGAGGCGGTGCAGATCGTGGACCGGGCGCCGGAGACCCTGGACCAGGTCGAGCGGATCGACCGCAACGTCGAGACCCTGGTCCCACCGGTGGTCGACGCCACCGACGACCTCGGGTCCGTGGCGCCGAGCATCGAGAAGCTCGCGGGTCAGACCGACCGGTTGCTGACCGACCTGGAGGCCCTGGAGAAGTCGTCGCGGCCGCTCGGGGAGGCGGCGCCGGAGATGGCCCGCATGGCCGACCAGCTGGAGTCGCTGAAGCGGTCCCTGCGCCGCCTCGACGGCCAGCTGCAGGGTCTGGCCGACCTCGACCAGCCGCTGCGCGAGCTCGCCGACTCCGCAGGGCCGTTGCCCACCAGCCTCGACCGGCTGAACCGGAGCACGCTGGTGCTCGAGGCGTTGCCCCAGTGGTTCGAGGACCTGGAGCGGATCATGCGCCGGATGGCCCGGCACGTGCGGAACATCGACCAGAAGACCGGGCCCAACCTGTTCCCCTGACGGCGGCAGCCTCACCGGCGGCACGCGCCCCGGACCAGGTCGGGGGCATCCCTGGTTCCACCCCGGCAGCGGCGACGTCGGGCCTGGTCCGTCCCTAGAGTGGGCGTGCCGCACGGCAGCTCGTGCGGAGAAGGCGGGGAGCGAGTTGTCCATCATCACCACCCAGGGGCTGACCAAGCGGTTCGGCTCCGTGACGGCCGTCGAGGGCCTGGACCTGGAGGTCGACCCGGGCGTGGTCGGCCTCGTCGGGGCCAACGGAGCCGGGAAGTCGACGCTGCTGAAGATGCTGCTCGGCCTGCTCCCGGCCACGGAGGGCAGCGCGCAGGTCCTCGGCCTCGACATCGCCGCCGAGGGGCCGGCGATCCGCGAGCGGCTCGGCTACATGCCCGAGCACGAGTGCCTTCCTCCCGACGTGTCGGCCACCGAGCTCGTCGTACACCTGGCCAGGATGTCCGGTCTCCCCGCGACCGCGGCGCGAGAGCGGGCTGCCGACACGCTGCGTCACGTGGGTCTCTACGAGGAGCGCTACCGCCCGATCGGTGGCTACTCCACGGGCATGCGGCAGCGGGTCAAGCTCGCCCAGGCGCTGGTGCACGACCCCGCGCTGGTGCTGCTCGACGAGCCGACCAACGGGCTCGACCCGGCCGGCCGTGACGACATGCTCGGGCTGATCCGGCGGGTCTGGACGGAGTTCGGGATCTCGGTCGTGGTCACCTCCCACCTGCTCGGCGAGCTGGAGCGGGTCAGCGACGGGATCGTCGTGATCGACGCCGGCCGCCTGCTGAGGCACTCGACGACCGCGGACGCCACCGCGGAGACCGCGGTCGTGGTGGTCGAGGTGGACGGCGACCCGACCACGCTCGCCGGCCGGCTCGCCGACGCGGGCCTCGCGGTCCACGCCGACGGGGCCCGGCTCCAGGTCCGGGTCGAGGACGCCGCCGCCTACGACGCCATCCGCGACGGCGCCGCCGCGCTCGGGCTCGGTCTGGTCCGCCTGGAACGACAACGGCACCGGATGACCGAGATCTTCACCGGCGCACCGGCCGGCACCCCGGCCGGCACTCCGGCCGGCACTCCGGCCGACACGACTGGAGGCCACGATGGCTGAGGAACGCCTCACCGCGGCGAGCACGAGCGGTGCGATCCACGACATCGGCTACCGCCACTACGACGGGCCGCGCCTGGGCACCGGCTACATCCAGCGGTCGCTGTACGTCGACACGCTCAAGGGCGCCTTCGGGCTCGGCCGGGCCACCCGGTCGAAGGTGATGCCGATCCTGCTGCTGGCCGTGATGACCTTCCCCGCCCTCGTCCTCGCGATCGTCACCTCGGTGACCGGTGCCGACGAGATCCCGGGGGGCTACTCCGGCTACCTCTTCGACATCCAGGTGGTGATCGCGATCTTCGTCGGCTCGCAGTCGCCTGCGGTGGTCTCGCGCGACCTGCGGTTCGGGGTGGTGCCGTTGTACTTCTCCCGGCCCTTGGCGCGGGCGCAGTACGTCCAGGCCAAGTACGCCGGGCTCGCGACGGCGCTGTTCATCCTGGTCGCGCTGCCGCTGACCGTGCTGTTCGCCGGTGCGCTGCTGGCCGAGCTGCCGCTGAGCGAGCAGCTGGCGCCGTACCTGCGCTCCCTCATCGCCGCCGTCCTCTACGCCGTGGTGCTCGCCGGGATCGGCCTGGCGATCGCGGCGTTCACCCCGCGTCGCGGGCTCGGCGTGGCCGCGATCGTCGCCGTCCTGCTCGTGCTGTCCGGCGTGCGCGCGATCGTGGCCGGGCTCGGCATGGAGTTCGACCAGGAGGCCCTCGCGCAGTACGCCGGGCTGATCTCGCCGTTCACGCTGGTCGACGCCACCGTCACGCTGATCGGCGCGGACAGCTCGGTGGGCTCCGCAGGACCGCCCGACGGCCTGGGCGGGTTGGTGTTCCCGGTGGTCCTCGTCCTCGTGGTGGCCGGCTGCTATGCCGCGCTGGCCGCCCGCTACCGGAAGGTGTCCGGATCATGAGCGTCCTCGAGCTCGCCGGCGTCTCGCGCTGGTTCGGCAACGTCGTCGCGGTCAACGACGTCTCGATGCAGATCGGTCCCGGGGTCACCGGCCTGCTCGGTCCCAACGGGGCCGGCAAGTCGACGGTGATCAACATGATGGCCGGCTTCCTCGGCCCCTCGGCCGGGTCGGTCACCCTCGACGGGAAGCCGGTCTGGCGCGACGAGCAGGTCTACCGCCGGCTCGGCCTGGTCCCGGAGCGGGAGGGCATGTACGACGCGGTGTCCGGCCGCCAGCTCGTGCTCGCGAACGCCCGGCTGCACCGGCTCGCCGACCCGGAGGCGCCGGCTCAGCGCGCCATCGAGACCGTGCAGATGGCCGACGCCCAGGACCGGGAGATCCGCACCTACTCCAAGGGGATGAAGCAGCGCATCAAGATGGCCACCGCACTCGTGCACGACCCCGCCGTGCTCCTCCTCGACGAGCCCTTCAACGGCATGGACCCGCGCCAGCGGCTGCAGCTGATGGAGCTGCTGCACACCCTCGGCGAGGAGGGCAGGACGATCCTGTTCAGCTCGCACATCCTCGAGGAGGTCGAACAGATCGCGGCCCGGATCGAGGTGATGGTGGCCGGCCGCCACGCCGCCTCGGGTGACTTCCGGGAGATCCGCCGGCTGATGACCCAGCGCCCGCACCACTACACGATCCGCTCCAGCGACAACCGGACCCTGGCGGCGGCGTTGATCAGCGAACCCAGCGTCGAGGCCGTGGAGCTGGTCGGCGAGCACGGGAGCGTGGCCGGAGTCGGAGAGCACCAGACCGGTGCGCTGCTGGTGCAGGCCACCGACTTCGCGGCGTTCGTGCACGCGCTGCCGGCCACGGCGGCCCGGCACGGCATCCGGCTGTTCCACGTCCATCCCGCCGACGAGTCGCTGGAGAGCGTCTTCGCCTACCTGGTGGCCGCCCGATGAACGCCACCGTCGCCCAGCTCACCGCCCGCACCGTGCTCGGTCGCCGGCGCGCCGTCCTGCTCCTGCTGCTCCCACTGGCCCTGATCGTGCTGAGCGTGCTCGCCGTCGTGCTCGCGGGTCTCGACTCCGCCGGCGAGAACGCGCTGGACCCGGCACTGGCCGCGGACCTGGTCGGCGCCTTCGGGCTGGCCACCCTGCTCCCGCTGCTCGGCCTGATCGCCGGCACCGGGGTGATCGGCCCCGAGATCGACGACGGCTCGATCGTGTACCTGCTGTCCAAGCCGCTGAACCGGCACTCGATCATCCTGACCAAGGTCGCGGTCGCGATCGGCGTGATCACGGCGTTCGGGGTGGTGCCGATCGCCGCGGCAGGGCTGATCCTCACCGGCGAGGTCGGCGGTGTGACCGTGGGCTACACGGTCGGCTCGCTCGTCGCCGGAGTCGCCTACGCCGCGGTGTTCGTGCTGCTGGCCGTGATCAGCCGCAACGCGGTGGTGATCGGCCTGATCTACGCGCTGGTGTGGGAGTCGCTGGTCGGCCAGGTCGTGCCCGGCGCCCGTGCGCTCAGCATCCAGCAGTGGGGCCTGGCGGTGACCGAACGGATCGTCGGCTCCGACGCCGAAGCGCTCCGGGTGACCTCGGCGGTGGGCTTCACCACCGGCGTCGTGCTGCTCGCGGTCGTGACGGTCGGCTGCGCCTGGTACGCCGGGCACCGGCTCCGGTCATTGCGGGTCGGTCAGGAGAGCTGACCCGTCTCCCCGGAGCAGGAGGCTGGCCGCCGTACCCGGTGCTCAGCTCCGCCACGGGTCCCGGCCGACCTGCGGCCGCCAGCCCGCCGGCGGGTCCTCACCGACCCGGCCGTCGACGGCCTCCCGCAGCAGGTCGGCATGGCCGGTGTGCCGGCCGTACTCCTCGATCAGGTCGCACACCAGCCGGCGCAGGCTGAACCGGGTGCCGTCGGGCCAGGCCAGGTTGCTGGGCCGGTCGAGCCCGCCGTCCGCGAGGGCCGCGTCGAGTCGGCCGCGGGACCGGTCCACGGCGTCGTCCCACAGCGCGTAGAGCTGCTCGGGGGAGTCCTCGGCGGCGGACGTGAAGTCCCAGCCAGGGGTGGCGTCCCAGTCGACGTCGCGCCACGGCGAGTCCGGTGCCGTGCCGTGGAGCTTGTAGGTGAAGGTGAGGGTCTCGACCAGCGCCAGGTGCTTGAGCAGCCCGGCCAGGGTCAGCGTGGAGGCCCCGACGCGCAGCTGCAGTCCGGTGGCGTCGAGGTCGTCGGCCTTCCAGCGGAAGGTCGTGCGCAGCCGGTCGAGTGCACCGACGAGGTGCTCGACCTCGGTCCCCGCGGTCGGGGGCTCCCAGGGCATGTCGTTCTCGGCCATGGCGAAAACGCTAGTCCTCCGGGCAGGGTCGGGACAGGTCCTCGGGCGGGTCAGAAGCCGACCGCCGCCGTGGGCGCGACGTCGGTGCGCATCGCCCGCCACAGGTCGGCGACCGCTCCGGGACGCTGCTCCTCGACGAGCCCGGCGCGCTGCTGGGCGACGAGGTTGCCGCCGCCGAGGTACGCCGCACCCAGCGACTGTGTCGCCAGGCGGATGTCGGCGTCGTCGGAGGTGCGCGTCACCTCGGCCCGGCCGTCGGTGTCGGCGTGGATCCGCCAGGTGCCGGCGTTCCACGGCGCGGAGGTGTCCGTCACGTCGACGACCACGTCGCAGGGCGCGCTCCAGCTGCGCTCCTGCAGCGCCTCGGGGAGGTCGACCAGACGCACCCACAGGCTGTCGTAGGTCGCCACGTCGGCCGTCGACCGTGGTCCGCCGGCCCACTGCACCACCGGGTCGTCGACGCCCACCGTGCCGAGCTTGACGGTGCCGATCAGGTCGAAGTCGACCAGCCGGCGCAGCAGCGCGAGCTGCGTGGCGGGCTCACCGACCACGGCCCACACCGTCAGCTCGCCGGACGGGCGGGCCTTCTCCCACTTGTGGGCGCGGCGGAACATGGCGAACCCCGCGTCGGCGCCGTCGCGCCGGGCGAACAGCACCCGCCACGGCTCCTTGCCGCGCAGCTCCTCGGGAAGGGGACGGCAGATCCGCTCGTAGTAGCCGGCCTCGCCGACCACCGCTCCGAGACCGGCGGTGGCCAGGTGGACCTCGCGCATCCGCTTCGCGACGCCGGCGTCGGTCACGGTCACCAGCTGGGTGGTGATCGCCTCGGCCGCGTCGTCGAGGCCGGGTGCGGTGAGCGTCGTACCCCGGCCGAGGGTGACCTCGAGCTCGAGCGAGGCCAGGCCGTAGCCGTGCCGGCCGTAGATTCCCGGCTCGCTGGCGTGCAGGGCGGAGACGTAAGTGCCCTCCTCGGCGTGCACCTGCTCGAAGTGGTGCCGCAGCATCGCGCTGAGCACGCCCTTGCGACGCTGGTCGGGGTGGACCCCCACCCAGGTCAGGCCCGCGCACGGCACCTGGCGCACCTGCGGGGCGGGGCCGGGGATCGACAGGGTCAGCGGGAAGACGCCGTAGATCCCGGCGTGCGTGCCGGGGTCGCCTCCGTCGACGTCGGCGACGAAGCGGTGCTCCTCCGGGATCCCCAGCAGCTGCTCCTCCGCGGTCGCCGTAGGAATCTCGTCGAACCAGACCGTGTGCTCGGTGGCCAGGTAGCGCTCGGTGTCGGTCGCACGGGTGACGCGGATCGGGTTCTCGCTCATGGACCCAGCCAACCGCCGCACGGCGCGCGGCTCAACCGGTTTTGCCGGCGACGACGGGACCTCCTTCCCTGCCGCGGGGCTGTGTCGCCGTCCTAGCGTGGCGCGAGGAGGTGCTGCGATGGCCTCGACGACCCGACCGGCTCGGTCCGGAGTACCCGTGTGGTGGGGACTTGTCAGCGACGACCCGCTGCCGTGGCTGCTGCGGGCCGAGGACCCGGCAGCCCGGTGGGTGCTGCTGACCGGGTTGCTCGACGTGGACCCGGGGTCGGCTGTCGTGCGTGCCGTGCACCAGGAGGTCGTCGGACACGCCGCGACGAGGCAGCTGGTCGAGCGTCTCCCGGAGTGGACGGCCGGAGACCGACTGTCGGGTCACAACAGCCCGGCGTTCGCCCCGAACCTGCTCGACCTGCTCGCCGACATGGGTGTGGGAGCCGGCGACTTCGAGGAGGTGGAGCGGCTGCTCGACGACATGGTGACCCACCAGGAGGACAGCGGCCGGTTCCCGTCGTACGCCGCGCTGCGTGGTGGAGAGCAACCGGTCTGGGGCGCGCTGCTCTGCGACAGCCACGCGATCCTCGAGGTGCTCGTCCGGTTCGGCCGCGGCGACGACGACCGGGTGCGCGCCGGCCTGGCCCGGATGGCGGCCGACCTCACCGACACCGCGCAGGGGCGGGCGTGGCCGTGCCTCCCGCACTCGACCGGGGGCTGGCGCGGGCCGGGCCGCAAGGGTGACTTCTGCCCGATGGTCACGGTCCAGGCGTTGCGGACCTTCGCCCGGCTCGACCCGTCGGCCCGGCCCGACGGGCTGCTCTACGTCGCTCGTGTCGCGCTCCGCGCGTGGCGGGTCCGCGGGTCGGAGAAGCCCTACATGTTCGGCCACGGCCGCCAGTTCAAGACGGTGAAGTGGCCCTCGACCTGGTACGGCGCCTACGCGTTGCTCGACGCGCTGGGCAGGTACCCGGAGCTGGGGCGGGACGACCCGGCAGGCGAGGACGCGCAGGCGCTGGCCGAGCTGGCGGCGTGCCTGGTCGCCTACAACGTGTCGGTCGACGGCACGGTCACGCCGCGGTCGACGTACCGGGGCTTCGAGGGCCACTCCTTCGGGCAGAAGAAGCTGCCCTCGTCGCTGGCCACCGCGTTGCTCGGGACCGTCGTGCACCGGCTCGACGACCTCGCCCCGCTGGCCGCGAAGGTGGACGTGCTCGCGCTCGGCAGCTCCAAGGGCGGCACCGGGGCCGTGATGCCCCCGGCTGTCCACGCGGGCGGCACAGCCGACTGACCGGCCCCCTTACGGCCCGTCAGGTGCTGGGGCCGAGGTCCGCCGCAGGTCCCGGCTCGGCGACGGTGCCGGCCGGCTCCTTGAGCTCCACGAACAGCACGTGTGTCGGGGTGTCCCCGATGTTCTCGCCGTGGTGCTCCTGGGCGGCGAGCCAACCGACGCTCCCGGCCTCCAGAGCAACGTCACGCGACGTGTCGCCGGAGACCAGGCGGCGGCGGAAGGTCGAGAGCGTGTACATCACGCTGTCGGGGTGGCGGTGCGGGGTGGTGTGGTCGCCGGGGGCGTCGATGTACTCCAGGACGCGCACCCGCTCGTTCTCGAACACCACCTTGTAGTGCTCGGGGTTGGTCACGGCAGGATCGAGATCCATGCAGTCCACGATGCACCGGCGGTGGGCCGGAGGGAATGCCGGTCTGGGCCGGGCTTCGGACACTGCCGGCGTCAGTCCGCGAGCTCGATGGGCACCGCCACGGCATCGACCAGCGCACCGTTGCGGAGCACGGTGATCTCCATCCGTTGCCCGATGGCCTCGGTGAACAGCCTCTTCTGCAGCGACTGGGCGTCGTTCAGCGACGTGCCGTCGACGGCCAGGACGACGTCGCCGGCCCGCAGCCCACTGAGGGCCGCCGGGCTGTTCGGCACTGCCTCCACGACCCGGAGTGCCCGGCGTTGCCCGAAACGGTCCGCCTGCGCCGGGGGCAACGGCGTGGGCGTGGTCACCAGGCCGAGGTAGGCCCGGCGGACCCGGCCGTCGTGCATCAGGGCGTGGATGATTCCGTGGGTGGTCGCGTTCATCGGTACGGCCAGGCCCAGGCCGATCCCGGCGACCGCCGTACTGATGCCGACCACGCGGCCGCGGCTGTCGGCCAGCGCCCCACCGGAGTTGCCGGGGTTGAGCGCGGCGTCGGTCTGGATGACGTCCTCGATCAGCCGGGCGGCGGTGCGCGAGCGCGCCGGCATGCTGCGTCCCAGGGCGCTCACCACGCCGGCGGTCACGGTCCCGGCCAGGTCCAGCGGGTTGCCGACCGCGACGACGAGGGAGCCGACGAGGAGGTCGTCTGCGTCGCCGTACTCGGGCGGGCTCGGCACCGGACGGTCGGCGCGCACGACCGCGAGGTCGGAGAGCGGGTCGCGGCCGACGACGTGGAAGCGGGCGACGGTGCCGTCGGCGAACTCCGCCGTACCGCCTTCGGCGTCACCGACCACGTGGGAGTTGGTGAGCAGGTGACCCTCGCCGGTGAGCACCACGGCGGACCCGGCCGACTCGCCCCGTGCCACCCGGATGCGCAGGGCGGCCACCCGCGGCGTCAGCTGCGCCGCGACGGTGGTGACGATCGCCGAGTAGGCGTCCAAGGCGCCCTGACCGGCGTCGGACTCGCTGGTCATCACCGGTACAACCCAAGACCGGCCGCCCGGATTCCCGGACTCGCCCGATGGCCCGGTCAACCTCGGAGCAGCCGGAACGCGTGGTTCCACGTCCCGGTGCGGGCGCCGTGGCGGACCCAGGCGATGCACATCGGCTCGAGGTAGCGGCTCGCCTCGATCCCGCCGAGGTCGACCACGTCCCAGCCGGTGCTCCGCAGCAGCTCGGCCACGATGGCCTTGGCGTCCTCGGAGTCACCGCCGACGAACATCGACGGCGGCCCCCCAGGGAGGTCCGGGTCCACCATGAGGGCGTTGCCCACGGTGTTGTAGGCCTTCACCACGTCGGCTTCGGGCACCGCCCGCTGCACCTGCTCCCCGAGGGAGTCGGTGTGCCCGACGAAGAGGCCGGGACCGCCCCCGGAGAAGTCCAAAGGGTTCGTGGTGTCCACGAGCACCTTGTCGTGCAGCTCGTCGCGGACGCTCGTGGCAACCTCGACGGCGGCGGTGCCCAGCACCGCGAGGAACACGAGGTCCGCGTCTCGTGCCACCGCCGACGGCGGTCCGACGGGGAGCTCCTCGACCGCCTCCTTGCGAGTGCCGATGCGGACCTCGTGGCGGTGACGAGCCAGGCCCCGTGCGAGCGCCTGACCGACGGCACCGCTGCCCAGGATGCCGATGCGCATGTGTCGACGATACGCGCACGAGGGCCGTTCGCCACGGGGCGAAGCTTCCGTGCCGGCCGTCTGTCAGCGCAGCTCGGAGGCCATCAGCAGGTTGCCGTCGGGGTCCCGGAACGTCACGAAGCGGAGACTGCCGATGTCCTCGACGTCGGAGACATCGTCGGCTCCGAGCGCCATCAGATGGGCCACGGTGGAGTCCAGGTCCTCGGTCAGGAAGAAGTACCTGGCCGGGCCGGAGGCGACGAAGCCCGGCTGGTTGGCGTCCAGGCACAGGTACGGCGGCCCGTCCGTCGGGATGTCGAAGATCGTGTCCGCGTGGCCCAGATGTCCGGCGTCGGCGTCGAAGCCGAAAAGTCGGGAGTACCACTCCACCGCAGCCGGCATGTTGCGCACGGGGATGAAGACCTGACCGACGCGGGTGCTCAGCGGGCTGCTCATGAGCGCCGAGGCTACTTCTCGGGCCGCCGTGACGTGTGACCGCCACCCCGCGGGGCCGATTGGACGTGCACTTGCGCGCAGCATCGGCGCTGCCTGCGCCCGGTGGCCCGCGTCGAGGGTCGCGAGTGCACGTCGTTCTGGCCCCGCCACGGGGGCCGTCAGGCCGTGGCGGGGAACGGCACGCCGGTGGCCGAGTGGCAGCGGTACCCGTTGGGGTTCTTGTAGAGGTACTGCTGGTGGTGGTCCTCGGCGTAGTAGTACGTCGGGGCCGGCTCGATCTCGGTGGTGATCGGGCCGTAGCCGCGCTCGCGGAGTACCGGCTCGTAGGCCGAGGTCAGCTCCCGGGCGATCCGGTCCTGCTCGTCGCTGAGCGTGTAGATCGCCGAGCGGTACTGCGTGCCGACGTCGTTGCCCTGCCGCATGCCCTGGGTCGGGTCGTGAAACTCGTAGAACGCCTTCACCAGCTCGGCGTAGGACACGCGCTTCGGGTCGAAGACGACACGGACGGCCTCGGTGTGCCCGGTGCGGCCGGTGCACACCTCCTCGTAGGACGGGTGCGGCGTGATGCCGCCGGCGTACCCGACGCTCGTCGACCACACCCCGGGCATCTGCCAGTAGATCTCCTCGGCACCCCAGAAGCAGCCCAGGCCGAAGACCGCGACCTCGTAGCCGGCCGGGATGTTGGACTCGTCGGTCACCAGCGGCGCGTCGAGGACGAGGTGGCGCTCGGCGAGCGGGAACCAGCGCTCGCCACGGCCGGGCAGCGCCTCGTCGCGGCTGGGCATCTCGACCTTGCGGTTGAACAGCACTCTGGTCTCCTCGGGGTGCGGCCTGGTGGCGCGGTCTACCACGTTGACTGGGTTAACCGGCATCTGGCACGGCACATTCCCCCAGGTGCCGGTTTCCCTGGACAACATGGGAGACCGCGGGTGCGCCGAACCCCAGGTAGGGTCGCCCACGTGAGCGAGCAGACCCCAGCAGACGTCCAGAAGACCGGGTTCGAGACGCGTGCGATCCACGCCGGCTACGACCCCGACCCGATGACCGGCGCGGTGATCCCGCCGATCTACGCCACCAGCACCTACAAGCAGGACGGCGTCGGCGGGATGCGTGGCGGCTACGAGTACTCCCGCACCGCGAACCCCACGCGCACGGCGCTGGAGGGGAACCTCGCGGCGCTGGAGGAGGGCGAGCGCGGGTTCGCGTTCGCCAGCGGGCTGGCCGCCGAGGACACGCTGCTGCGCACGGTCTGCCGGCCCGGCGACCACGTGGTCATCCCCGACGACGCGTACGGCGGCACCTACCGGCTGTTCTCCAAGGTGGCCGAGCCGTGGGGGCTCGAGCACACCCCTGCCCAGGTCGCCGACGTCGATGCGGTGCGCGCCGCGATCCAGCCGGGTCGGACCAAGATCGTGTGGGTCGAGACCCCGACCAACCCGCTGCTCAACATCGCCGACATCGAGGCGCTCGCCGCCGTGGCGCACGACGCCGGCGCGCTGCTCGTGGTCGACAACACCTTTGCCTCGCCGTACCTCCAGCAGCCGCTCACCCTCGGCGCCGACGTCGTCGTGCACTCGACCACGAAGTACTGCGGCGGCCACTCCGACGTCGTCGGTGGCGCGCTGGTCGTCCGTGACCACGACCTCGCCGACCGGATCGCGTTCAACCAGAACTCCATCGGCGCGGTCGCCGGCCCGTTCGACTCCTGGCTGGTGCTGCGCGGCCTGAAGACCCTCGGCGTGCGGATGGACCGGCACTGCGACAACGCCGAGCGCGTCGTGGAGTTCCTCCAGGCGCACCCCGCGGTCACGCAGGTGATCTACCCCGGCCTCGCCGAGCACCCCGGGCACGAGGTGGCGAGCCGGCAGATGAAGAGGTACGGCGGCATCGTCTCGTTCCGCGTCAAGGACGGCGAGGCCAAGGCGCTCGACGTCTGCGCGAAGGCGAACGTGTTCACCCTCGGTGAGTCGCTGGGCGGGGTCGAGTCGCTGATCGAGCACCCGGGCCGGATGACGCATGCCTCGGTCGCCGGCACCGAGCTCGAGGTCCCGGCGGACCTGATCCGGCTCAGCGTCGGCATCGAGACCGTCGAGGACCTGATCGCCGACCTCGACCAGGCGCTGGGGTGACCGGTACCTCCCACGAGCTGCGGACGGTTCCCCCGCGTCATGCCGCGTGTGGAGCGTCCATAACCCCGCGTTACAAGGGGTTGGGGTGGGGCTGATCGCGTGCGTCGACTTCGGGTCGACGTTCACCAAGGCCGCGCTGGTCGATGCGCAGTCCGGTGAGCTGCTCGCCACGGCGAGCCACCGTACGACGATCGACACCGACGTCCTCGACGGCTGGGACGCCTGCCTCGAGCAGCTCGCGCAGACCGACCCGCACGCCACGACGGCCGAGGTGCTCGCCTGCTCCAGCGCCGGCGGCGGGCTGCGCATCGCCGTGGTCGGCAACGAGGAGCTCGTCACCGCGGAGGCCGGGCGGCGCGTGGCGCTGTCCAGCGGCGGGCGGGTGGTGCACGTCGTCGGCGGTGGCCTCGACGAGCCGAAGCTCGACGCGCTTCACGACAGCCGCCCGGACGTCGTACTCCTCGTCGGCGGCACCGACGGCGGCAACGCCGAGGTGCTACTGCAGTGCGCCGGGGCGCTGGCCGACGCGGCCTGGCCGGGGCCGGTGGTGGTGGCCGGCAACGTCGACGCCCACGACGAGGTCGCCGGTCTGTTGGACGGGGCGGGGACGCCGTACGTGCTCGCCGACAACGTCGTGCCCCGGATCGGCGTGCTCGCACCCGACTCGGCCCGCGCCGCGATCCGCGAGGTGTTCCTGCGGCACGTGATCGGCGGCAAGCACCTCTCACAGCGCAGCGACCCTGAAGGCCGCGGCTTCACCGACATGGTCCGAGGCGCGACACCCGACATCGTGCTCAGCGCCGTCGAGCTGCTCGCGCACGGCCTCGACGAGGAGCGTCCGGGCGCCGGGGACGTCGTCGTCGTGGACGTCGGCGGCGCTACCACCGACGTGTACTCCGTCGTCGAGGTGGACCCCGAAGACTCCGGGCTGTCCCGGGAGGTGGTCGCCACGACCGCGGCCTCCCGCACCGTCGAGGGGGACCTCGGCATGCGGTGGAGCGCGACGTCGACCGTGGAGGCCGGCGTCGCGGCGGGCCTGGTCCCGGAGGCCGACCACGCCGAGGCCCGGGCGGCCGCCGCGCACCGGCACGCGAACCCGGCCTTCGTCCCCGCCGACGAGGAGGAGTGCCGTCGCGACCGCGAGCTCGCGTCGGTCGCGATCGGGGTGGCGCTGCGCCGGCACGCAGGCCGCTCGCAGGTGGAGTTCACCGCCGACGAGAGCGGACCGGGCCGCGTGGTGCGGCGCAGCGGCAAGGACCTGCGCGAGGTGAGCCTCATGGTCGGCTCCGGCGGGGTACTGCGGCACAGCGACGACGACGCGGCCGAGGTGATGCTGCGGCTGCTGGCCGACGACGGGCAGGGCTGGCAGCTGCCGGAGAAGCCGCGGGTGGTCGTGGACACCGACTACGTGCTGGCCGCGGCCGGGCTGATCGCCGAGGACCACCCCGGTGCGGCGTACCGGCTGCTTGAGCGGTTGCGGGGCTGATCTCTTCTACGCTGTCGGCCATGGGTATGGGGAAGAGGCTGACCGGGGGCTTCGGCAAGTGGCGTGAGCAGCAGCGGCGCGCCTCCGAGGACCGGGTCGCCGAGCGGTTCGCGGTGCAGCTGGCGCACCAGTGGGCCAGCGTGCGCGCCGACCGGCGGCAGGAGGAGACGCCGCCGGTGATCGAGGCGGGCCCCTCCAACTTCTCCCGCGCCCAGGTGCCGCACGGCGTCGATCTCGCGGCTGCCTGGTCGTGGCGGTTCCTGGTGATCGTCGCCGCCGGCTACGTCGTGCTGTGGGTGCTGGCCTTCTTCTCCGTGATCACCATCCCGCTGGTGGTCGCGCTGCTGTTCGCGGCGCTCGCCGCACCCGTGGTCGACCTGCTGCAGAAGGGCGGCCTCAACCGCACCTTCGCGGCGATCTTCGCCGTGGTCGGCGGCCTGGCCTCGCTGGGGCTGCTGCTGACCTTCGTCGGCCAGCAGATCAGCCAGGGGTTCAACGACCTGTCCGAGCAGGTGGTCGACGGGCTCGGCGAGATCCGCACCTGGCTGCGCGAGGGCCCGCTGCACGCCAGCGACTCGCAGATCTCCGACTTCATCGCCCAGGCGCAGGAGGTCGTGGTCAGCAGCAACGAGCAGATCGTGTCCCGGGCCACCGCCGTCGGCACCACGCTCAGCTACATCGTGGCCGGCTTCTTCATCGTGCTGTTCGCGACCTACTTCTTCCTCGCCGACGGGGCGCGGATCTGGGCCTGGCTGGTGCGGCTGTTCCCGCGCGCTGCGCGCACCCGCGCCGACTCGTCGGGCCGCGCGGCCTGGTTCTCGCTGACCAAGTTCGTCCGCGCCACCGTGCTGGTCGCCCTGGTCGACGCCCTCGGCATCATGCTCGTGGCCTACCTGCTCGACCTGCCGCTGGCCTTCGCGATCGGCGTGCTGGTGTTCATCAGCTCGTTCATCCCGATGGTCGGCGCCACGCTGTCCGGCGCCGTCGCGGTGCTCGTCGCGCTGGTCGACCAGGGGCCGGTGGTGGCGCTGGTGATGCTGATCGGCGTCGTGGTCGTGCAACAGGTGGAGTCCAACATCCTGCAGCCGTTCCTGATGGGCCGGTTCGTGTCGGTGCACCCGCTCGGCGTGCTGGTCGCGATCGGGTGCGGGATCGTGGTCGCCGGCATCGCGGGCGCGCTGATCGCCGTACCCCTGGTCGCGGCGTTGAACGCGGTCGCCACCCACCTGGCCGGCGACGGCGAGGCTGCGCCGCCGGAGGAGACCGTGCCGGAGGTCGCCCTGCCGCCGGAGCCCGGTCACCCCTCCTGAGCGGTCCCCTGGGCAGGACCGGCCGGGGCCGGCACCGCCGGTTCAGTGGCGCCGGTGCGGGTCCCCAGCGGCAGCTCCTTGAGGAAGAGCACCACCACGAGCGCCACCAGGACCAGAGGTACGGCGGTCAGGAACATGTCGTGCAGCGCGTTGCTGAACGCCCCGGTCACCATGCCGTGCAGCGGCTCGGGGAGCTGCTGGATCGCGGTCACGTCGTTGGCGAGGTCCTGCGGATCCCCGACCGCCTCGGGTGAGGCACCCGGCGGCAGGTCCTGGAACGCGTCGGCGAGGTGGTGGGAGAGCCGGCTGGAGAGGATCGCACCGAACAGCGCGGTGCCGAACGAGCCACCCATCTGCCGGAAGAACGCCACCGACGCGGTGGCCACGCCCATGTCCGACCGGTCCACGGAGTTCTGCACGACGACCACCAGCACCTGCATGGTGAAGCCGAGGCCGAGGCCCATCACGAACATCGACAGGCCGGCGCGCCAGTACGGGGTGTCGGTGCCGAGCGTGGAGAGCAGGAACAGCGCCCCGGTGACGATCGCGGCGCCGAGGATCGGGAACACCTTGTAGCGGCCGGTGCGGCTCATCAGCTGGCCGGCCCCGATCGAGGTCGTGAAGATGCCGACCACCATCGGCAGCATCGCCAGGCCGGACCGGGTCGGGCTCATCCCGTCGACGACCTGCAGGTAGACGGGGATGAAGATCATCGACCCGAACATCGCGATGCCGATCATGAAGCCGAACAGGTTCGAGATCGAGAACACCGAGTTGCCGAACAGTCGCATCGGGATGATCGGCTCGACCGCCCGCAGCTCGACGAACACGAACACCACCGCGAGCACCAGGCCGGCGGCGAGCAGGGTGAGCCCGGTCGGGTCGCCCCAGCCGAGCTCGGGACCGGCCCACGCGGTGTAGAGCAGGATCGAGGTGACCGAGGCGACCACGACCGCGGCGCCGAGGTAGTCGATGGTGTGCTCGCGGCGCACGTGCGGGATCTTCAGCGCCGCGGAGGTGACGACCAGCGCGACCAGACCCAGCGGGATGTTGATGAAGAAGATCCACTGCCAGCCCGGGCCGTCGGCGAACCAGCCGCCGAGCACCGGGCCGAGCACCGACGAGGTGCCGAACACGGCGGCGAAGTAGCCCTGGTAGCGGCCGCGCTCACGGGGCGGGATGACGTCGCCGATGGTGGCCATCGCCAGCGCCATCAGGCCGCCGCCACCGAGTCCTTGAACCGCACGGAAGACGATCAGATGGTCGATGTTCTGCGAGAACCCGGACAGCAGCGAGCCGACGAGGAAGGTCACGATCGCGATCTGGAACAGCAGCCGCCGGCCGTAGAGGTCGGAGATCTTGCCCCACAGCGGTGTGGACGCGGTGGCGGTCAGCAGGTAGGCGGTGACCACCCACGACAGCTTGTCGAGGCCACCGAGCTCGCTGGTGATCCGCGGCAGGGCGGTGCCCACGATGCTCTGGTCGAGCGCGGAGAGGAACAGACCGACCATCAACCCGGCCATGACCACCAGGATCTGGCGGTGGGTGAGGTAGCCGTCGGTGTCGGGGGTCACGGGGTCTCCTGGTGGTCGAGCTCGTCGATGAGGCGGGTGAGGAGGAGGCGCAGCTGCTCGCGGTCCTCCGGCGGCCAGCCGGTCATCAGGTCGGCGACCAGCCGGCGGCGGCGGGCAGCGCCCGCGTCGAGACGGGTGCGGCCCTCGGGGGAGAGGCCGATCCGGTGGGCCCGGCCGTCGTCGGGGTCCGGGCTGCGCTCGAGCAGGCCCCGGTCCTCGAGGTGGCGGACCTGGCGGCTGACCGTGGAGGCGTCGACCTCGAGGGCGGTGGCCAGCGTGGAGAGCCGCAGCGGCCCGCGCTGGCGCAGCACCTTCATCAGCCAGATGGCGCCCAGGTCGAGCTCCTCGCCGGGCAGCCGTTGCCGCATCCGCCGGCCCAGCCGGGCCAGGGTCGTCATCACCGCCTCCTCGGCGGTAGCCGGACCGTCGTACGACGGGCGGGGGGCCGGGGCGCGGGGGGCCGAGGAACGGGCGGACTGCATCGGACCAGGATGCGCGTCTTGCATGTGCCATGCAAGTTGTTTTCGAGCGGCGGGGGACCACGTGCACGCCGACCGGACGCCTAGGGTGAGGCCATGGACACCGAGACCCCCCTGAGCGACGCCGCGCAGGTGCTGATCCCCACGCTCGAGGACATCCGCGAGGGTGCCGAGAGCCTGCGCGGGGTGGCGATCGAGACTCCGATGGAGGAGTCGCGCTGGCTGTCGGCGGTGGCCGGCGGCCCGGTGCTGCTCAAGTGCGAGAACCTCCAGCGCACCGGTTCGTTCAAGATCCGCGGTGCCTACCTGCGGATGTCCCGGCTCAGCGCGGAGGAGCGCGCTCACGGCGTGGTCGCGGCCAGCGCCGGCAACCACGCGCAGGGCGTGGCGCTCGCCGCGAGCCTGCTCGGGATCAGGTCGACGGTGTTCATGCCGGTGGGCGCGCCGATCCCCAAGGAGAAGGCCACCCGGGGCTACGGCGCGGAGGTGGTCTTCGAGGGGCAGACCGTCGACGAGGCGCTGGTGCGGGCCAAGGCGTTCGCCGCGGAGACCGGCGCGGTGCTGATCCACCCGTTCGACCACTTCGACATCGTGGCCGGCCAGGGGTCGTGCGGCCTGGAGATCCTGCAGCAGGCTCCGGGGGCGCGCACGGTGGTCGTGCCGACCGGCGGCGGCGGGCTGCTCGCCGGGATCGCGACCGCGGTGAAGGGGGTCGACCCGGACGTCCGGGTGGTCGGCGTGCAGGCCGAGGGCGCGGCGGCGTACCCGCGGTCACTGGCCGAGCACCACCCGGTCCCGCTCGCCGGCATGTCGACGATGGCCGACGGGATCGCGGTCGGGTGCCCGGGGGAGGTGCCGTTCCATGCGGTGGAGGAGTACGTCGACGAGATCGTCACCGTCAGCGAGGAGTCGCTGTCTCGGGCGCTGCTGATGCTGCTCGAGCGCGCCAAGCTGGTCGTCGAGCCGGCCGGCGCGGCGGCCGTCGCGGCGCTGATGGACCACCCCGACCGGTTCCCGACGCCGGCCGTCGCGGTGCTCTCCGGGGGCAACGTCGACCCGCTGCTGCTGATGCGGGTGATCCGGCACGGCATGGCCGCGGCCGGACGCTACCTGCACTTCTGGGTGCGCATCCCGGACCTGCCCGGCGGCCTCGCCAAGCTGCTGGCCGAGCTCGCCGAGCTCGACGCCAACGTGCTCGACGTGGTCCACGAGCGCACCTCGGCTCACCTGCACCTCGGCGAGGTGGAGGTCGCGATGCAGGTCGAGACCCGCGGGCCGCAGCACGCCGAGCGGCTGCTCGCCCGGCTGCGCGAACGCGGCTACCCGGTCACCGAGCACCGCTGAGCCGCCCGGAGACGACGAAGCGGCCACGGCGACGCCCGGGAGCGTCGGCGTGGCCGCCTCGTGGAGCGACCGGTGCCGGTCAGGCCCCTTCGTAGGGGACGGCGTCGACGATCTCGACCTTGAGCTCCTTGCCGTTGGGAGCGTCGAAGGTGACCACGTCGCCGCGCTTCTTGCCGATGATCGCCGAGCCGAGCGGCGACTGGGGGGAGTACACCTCGAGGTCCTCGGGGGTCTCGATCTCGCGGGCACCGAGCAGGAAGACCTCCTCCTCGTCGTCGCCGACGAAGCGGGTGGTCACCTTCATGCCCGGCTCGACGACGCCGTCGTCGGGAGGCGTCTCGCCGACCTCGGCGCGGCGCAGCATGTCCTCGAGCTGGCGGATGCGGCCCTCGACCTTGCCCTGCTCCTCGCGGGCGGCGTGGTAGCCGCCGTTCTCCTTGAGGTCACCCTCGTCGCGGGCGGCGCTGATCCGCGCGATGACCTCGCTGCGAACCGGCCCCCGAAGGTGCTCGAGCTCGGCCTGGAGCTTGTCGAAAGCCTCCTGGGTCAGCCAGATCACGTTCTGGTCGCTGGACTGCGTCACTGGTCGCGCTCCTGAGTGGTTGTCGTGGTGGGCCGGTGTCGCACCGGCCCGGGTTGGTACGGGGAAGCCCGTCAGGGCAAGTGCATGAGTCTATCAACGCCGACGGCGCGCGGGGTAATCCCGCAACGGCCGGTCGAGGGCGCCCGCCGGCTCAGCGCCGCCGGCTCTGCTCCCCGGTGCGGCACCCGATCAGGTCCACGGTGGTGGCCTCGCGCTCGGTGCGGACCCGCTCGGTGAGCTGCTGCACGCGCTCCCCGCCGGGGCCGACGTCCACGTTGAGCTCGCCGACCGTGGAGTGGTCCGGGGCCTGGGCCCGGAGCAGGCACGAGGCGCTCACGTCCGTCGTACGCCGGGCGACGGTGAACGTCGCGGTGACGGTGTGCTCGTCGAGCACCTCGAAGGAGACCAGCTCGGAGGTCACGTCGGGGTCGGAGTGGCCGACCGCCGCCCAGACCACCCAGCCCAGGAACGCGGCCGCGAGCACGGCGGCGACGGCGACCGTCGACCGTCGGCGGGCCGTGGA
The DNA here is from genome assembly GCF_054781215.1 of Nocardioides pakistanensis. Lineage (NCBI taxonomy): Bacteria > Bacillati > Actinomycetota > Actinomycetes > Propionibacteriales > Nocardioidaceae > Nocardioides > Nocardioides pakistanensis. The sequence goes on from NZ_BAAGUV010000033.1 coordinate 85,153, forward strand.
AGGGGTCCCGTAGCGGGTCGCCAGGTCGGTCACGACCACATTCTAGGATTGCCCCCATGCTCCGACTCATGCACGTCCACGCCCACCCCGACGACGAGTCGAGCAAGGGTGCGGCCACCACCGCCAAGTACGTCGCCGAAGGGGTCGACGTGCACGTGGTCACCTGCACCGGCGGGGAGCGCGGCTCGGTGCTCAACCCGAAGATGGACCGTCCCGAGGTCTGGGAGAACATTGCCGAGATCCGCCGCAAGGAGATGGACGCCGCCCGGGAGATCCTCGGCGTCCGCCAGGACTGGCTCGGCTTCGTCGACTCCGGCTGGCCGGAGGGCGACCCGCCGCCTCCGCTGCCGGAGGGCTGCTTCGCGCTGGTGCCGGTCGAGGAGGCCGCCGAGCCGCTGGTCCGGCTGATCCGGGAGTTCCGGCCGCACGTGCTGACCACCTACGACGAGAAGGGCGGTTACCCGCACCCGGACCACATCATGTGCCACCGGGTGAGCGTCGAGGCGTTCGAGGCGGCCGGCGACCCGGAGCGCTACCCCGACGCCGGCGAGCCGTGGCAGCCGCTGAAGCTGTACTACCACCACTCCTTCCACCGCGACCGCACCCAGGCGCTGCACGACGAGATGATCGTGCGCGGGCTGACCTCCCCCTACGAGGAGCGGCTGTCGAACTGGGAGCCCGATCCCGAGCACGCGCAGCGGATCACCACCCGGGTGCCCTGCGCGGAGTACTTCCCGGTGCGCGACCAGGCGCTGCTGGCGCACGCCACGCAGATCGACCCCGACGGGGCATGGTTCGCCTGCCCGCTGGACGTGCACCAGAAGGCCTGGCCGACCGAGGACTACGAGCTGGTGCGCTCCTACGTCGACAGCGAGGTCCCGGAGGACGACCTGTTCGCCGGGGTGCGTGAGTGGGTTGAGAAGATGGAGTCATGACCCCCCTCTCCGTGACCCTCGGCGCCGCTCTGGTGCCGTTCAACCAGGACATCCCCGACCCGGAGGACGTGACCGCCGGTGGGGTCGGCGCGGTCGTCCTCGTGCTGCTCGCGCTCGCCGTGGTGGTGCTGATCCTCAGCTTCCGCAAGCAGCTGAAGAAGGTGCGCTTCGACCAGTCCGAGGAGCACACGGAGCAGGGCGAGGACGCCCCGGAGCAGCCCGAGAACGGCGGCAGCTACAAGCCCTGACGCGATCTTCGTCGAGCCGGGCGACGGGGCGCCGGCCAGCGGGCGTCGGTCAGCGGGCGTCGGTCAGCGGGCGTCGGTCAGCGGGGGTCGGTGCGTACGACGCGCACCAGGGCGTCGTAGGCCACCCGTGGCGACGGGTCTTCGGCGCCCTCGGGCGCGGGCGCCTCGCGGCCGACCCGCTCGGCGCGCACCACCTCGAAGCGCTCGCCGTCGAGGTCGGCCAGCACGTCCTCGGCGGTGAAGAGCACGTCGGGGTGCTGCGGGCCGCCGGTGCCCTCGGTGAGGTTGCTGCTGTCGTGGGCGACCACGAGGAGCGTGCCGCCGTCGCGCAACGAGCCGAACGCCCGGCGTACGGCCGTCCGGCGCTCCTCGGCCGGCAGCTGGAGGTAGGCGATCACGGCGAGGTCGTACCGGCCCTCGCCGAGGTCGTCGCGCACGGCGTCGGCGCGGACCCAGTCGATGTCGAGGTCGGCGCCTCGCTCGTGGTGGGCCAGCAGGGCGCGGCCCTTGTCGAGGCCGGCCTGGGAGAAGTCGAGGGCGGTGACCCGCCAGCCCCGCTCGGCCAGCCAGATGCTGTTGCGCCCCTCCCCGGCCGCGACGTCGATCGCGCGGCCGGGGGAGAGGTCAGCAAGCTCGGACTCGACGAACTGGTTGGGTCGCGACGACCACACCAGCTCGGTGTCGGCGTACCGGCGGTCCCAGTCCGAGACGTCCATGGAGGACCTTCTCACGCGAGCGAGAGGAAGAGCTTCTCCATCTTCGCGGTGTCCAGGGCGGCGGCGTCGCCCTCCTGGACCACGCACTGCCGCAGGCCCGAGGCGATGATCGCGAAGCCGGCCTTGTCGAGCGCGCGGCTCACCGCAGCGAGCTGCGTGACGACGTCCTCGCACTGGCGGCCTTCGTCGAGCATCTTGATGACGCCGCTCAGCTGGCCCTGGGCACGCTTGAGGCGGTTGATCACCGCGACCATCTCATCGGCGGGCAGTTCCATCATCGTTTCCTTCTGTTCGTGGCTACGCCGACAGCGAAGCCAGAGCCTTCTCGAGGCGCTGCTTGGCCTCGTCGGCCACCGGCCGCAGGTCCTCATTGTCCGTCATGGACACCATGGTCTCGGGGTCGACCACCTCGACCACGGTGCCGTCCTGGGCCTCGCGGACCACGACGTTGCACGGCAGCAGCAGCCCGATGGACGGCTCGGCCTGCAGGGAGGCGTAGGCAAGCGGCGGCCGGCACGCGCCCAGGATGACCTGGGCCGGCACGTCGACGTCGAGCTTCTTCTTCAGCGTCGCCTTCATGTCGATCTCGGTCAGGACGCCGAAGCCCTGCTCGCCGAGCGCGGTCTTGACCGCCTCGACGGTCTCGGCGTACGGCGCGCTGACGGTCCTGGTGAGGGCGTAGCTCATGCCTGACCCCCGTCCTGGGCCTGCTGCGCGGCGACGGCGGCGTGGACCTCTTCCATGTTCAGGTCCTTGACCGCGGTGATCACCTGGTCGAGGGCCGCCGGCGGCAGTGCGCCAGGCTGGGCGAAGACGAGCACGCCCTCGCGGAAGGCCATCAGCGTCGGGATCGAGGTGATGTTCGCAGCGCGGGCGAGCGCCTGCTCGGCCTCGGTGTCGACCTTGCCGAAGACGATGTCCGTGTGCTGCTCGGAGGCCTTCTCGTAGGTCGGCGCGAACTGGCGGCAGGGACCGCACCAGGCAGCCCAGAAGTCCACCAGGACGATGTCGTTGTCGGCGACCGTCTGCTCGAAGTCGGCCGCGCCCAGGTTAACCGTTGCCATGTGCTCATCCCTCCAGGGAGTTTGATCGTAATACCTGTGGGGGTATAACCCGGCGTGTTTCCGGTTCATTCCCCCGGCCGCGTCGTGGCCGCGGTCACAGGCTGGTCGGTTCTTTCGACCGTACGGGGGTACCCAGGGAATGGATCCGACACCCGTCTCGTTGGAGGCGGTATACCCCCTAGGGTATGTGACGTCGAAAACCGAAAGGACTGATGGACGTATGCGCGAGGTCGACATCGACCGGTTCGCCGAGGCCCACGCGGAGGGCGCCAAGGTGGTGGACGTCCGCGAGGCCCGAGAGTACGTCGAGGGGCACGTCCCCGGCGCCGAGCTGATCCCGATGGGCTACGTGCCCAGCCAGATGGCGCGGCTGCCCAAGGACGAGCCGGTCTACCTGATCTGCCGCTCCGGGAACCGGAGCCTGGCGATGGCCGACTTCCTGATCGCCTCCGGCTACGACGCCCGCTCGGTCGCGGGCGGCACCGTCGAGTGGGCGCGCTCGGGCCGCGAGCTCGTCGCGGGCCGTGAGCCCGGCCGGACCATGGAGAGGAGCGCGTCATGACCGACATCCGGATCCGCACCATCGAGACCCCGTCCCTGGGGGACCGCAGCTACCTCGTCCACGACGGCGAGGTCGCCCTCGTGGTCGACCCGCAGCGCGACATCGACCGGGTCCTGGACCTGGCAGCAGCCGAGGGAGTGGAGGTCACGCACGTCTTCGAGACCCACATCCACAACGACTACGTCACCGGCGGGCTCGCCCTCGCCGAGCGGACCGGTGCCAGCTACCACGTCAATGCCGAGGACCAGGTCGGCTTCGAACGCACCCCGATCCGCGACGGCGACACGGTGGCCGTCGGTGACCGGATGACGGTCCGGGCGATCCACACGCCGGGCCACACCTTCACCCACCTGTCGTTCGCGGTCGAGGCCGACGGCAAGCCGCTGGCGGTGTTCACCGGCGGGTCGCTGCTGTACGGCGCGACCGGCCGGCCGGACCTGCTGGGCAGCGAGCACACCGAGGAGCTCACCCACCTCCAGCACCGCTCCGCGCAGCGGCTGGCCGAGCTTCCCGACGACACCGGCGTCTTCCCCACGCACGGCTTCGGCAGCTTCTGCGCCGCCGGCTCGTCGGACGACCAGCCTTCGGAGTCGACGATCGGCCGCGAGAAGCAGGCCAACCCCGCGCTCACCGAGAGCGAGGAGGCCTACGTCCGGCAGATCATCGACGGCCTGGACGTCTACCCGGCCTACTACGCCCACATGAGTCCCGCGAACGCCGCGGGCCCCGGGGAGCCGGACCTGTCGACGCCCCACCGCGCCGAGGCGGACGAGCTGCGCCGGCGCCTGGAGGCCGGCGAGTGGCTGGTCGACCTGCGCACCAAGACCGCGTTCGCCGCCGGCCACGCGCCGGGCACCTACAACTTCGGCATCGACGGGCAGTTCTCCACCTACGTCGGCTGGATGATGAAGTGGGGCACCCCGATCACGCTGCTCGGCGAGTCCGAGGAGCAGGTCGCCGAGGCGCAGCGGGAGCTGGTGCGGATCGGCATCGACCAGGTCGCCGCGAGCGCCACCGGCAAGCCGGACTCCTGGACCACCGAGGAGCTGGGCAGCTACCCGGTCGCGACGTTCCCCGACCTGGCCGACGTCCGGCACCACCGCGCGGTGACCGTGCTCGACGTACGCCGGGCCTCGGAGTACGACGAGCAGCACCTCGAGGGTGCGGTGAACATCCCCATCCACGAGATCGCCGAGCGGGTCGACGAGGCCCCGACCGGCGAGGTCTGGGTGCACTGCGCAAGCGGCTACCGGGCCTCGATCGCCGCCTCGTTCCTGGCCGCAGCCGGCCGCAACGTCGTGCTGATCGACGACGAGTACGACAAGGCCGCGGACGCCGGCCTGCCCATCACCAAGAGCTGAAGGAGACAACCTGCGATGGGGTTCTTCGACACCCTGTTCAAGAAGCCGTACCGCGTGGTCGACCCGGCCGAGGCCAAGGAGGCCGTGGAACGCGGCGCGGTGCTGCTCGACGTGCGGGAGCCGCACGAGTGGAAGAGCGGTCACGCCCCGAAGGCGCGACACATCCCGCTGGGCCAGCTCGGTTCGCGTGTCGGCGAGCTGCCGCGCAACCGCGAGATCCTCGTGGTCTGTCGCTCCGGCGCGCGTTCGGCCCGTGCGGCGAAGCTGCTCTCCGCCCAGCGCGGCGACGTCGCCAACGTCAAGGGCGGCATGGGCGCATGGGCCCGTCAGGGCCTGCCGGTGGTCGCCAAGGGCGGCGGTCCCGGCCGCGTCGCCTAGACCAGCTCTCCCTCTCGGGAATGATCGTGCAGATCGCACCGTTGAGGGTTGAGAACCGGATACCCCCCGGGGTATAGTTGTCCATAGGTAACCCACCCCGACCCACTTGGAGTACCACATGTGTTTCCCCGTTAACTGCCCCTCTTGCCGGAAGACCACCTGGAGCGGCTGCGGCATGCACGTCGACGCCGTCATGTCGAGCGTTCCCGAGGACCGCAAGTGCGAGTGCCGCTGACGCAGCACTGAGCTCCGAGCAGTCGGCTCCCGCCTCACCGAGGCGGGAGCCGACTGTCATTTGTGGGGGTTCGGGAACGGCCTGCCTCCGATGGGTAGCAGGCGTCGGGACCTACGCCCCTGCCTTCCGGTACGGCGCCGACGGACCGTGGAACCAAGGGCCGTTGCCCCATGCGCGGCAACGGATTCAGTCAGGGGGTTCCTATGGCCCGGCAGCTGTTCCAGTCATCACGCACCGACCCCACCCCGGGGACGGGCACACGCCGACGGTCACGGACGGTGCTCGCCGCCGTGGGCGTCGCGGCTCTGCTCGCCGCCGACGCGACGACCGGCGTCCCGACCGCCCACTCGGCACCGGACCCGGCGTGTCCCGAGGCGTTCCCTGTCGCGCAGCTGGCCGAGGGTCAGCCCGTGCACGGGCTCACCGTGAGCAAGGGCACCGTCCCGAGCGCGTTCACCGGCGAGGTGATCGGGGTCCTGGAGGACGGCATCACGACCGACCTCGACCTGGTCCTCGTCGAGCTGCAGTCGCCTGAGCTCACCGCCGCCGGGGGTATCTGGGCCGGCATGTCCGGCTCGCCGGTCTACGCCGCCGACGGCCGCCTGATCGGTGCGGTGTCCTACGGCCTGGCCTCCAGTCCCACGATGGTCACCGGCCTGACCCCGGCGGCCGACATGGAGGCGCTGCTCGAGCAGAGCCCGACCGCGGCGGAGCGCTCGCTCGCCGCTGCCCCGGACACCGTCACGCTGCCACGCGCCCTGGCGCGAGAGCTGGTCGCCTCGGGGGCGGCCGGGACCGACGAGGTCGCGGGTGGACTCGCCCGCCTGCGCGTGCCGATGGGCGTCTCCGGCCTGAGCACCCGGCGGCTTCGTCAGGCGGAGCGGCTGCAGGGCCTGGACGGCGTGCGGCTCTTCCAGACCTCCGCAGCGCCGCTGGCCGGCCAGAACGGCCCGATCGTGCCCGGCGGCAACGTGGCGGCCTCGCTCTCCTACGGCGCCTTCACCGCCGCCTACGTCGGGACCGTCACAGCCGTCTGTGGCGACGAGGTGCTCAGCTTCGGGCACGCCCTCGAGCACAGCGGACCGACGTCCCTGACCATGCACTCGGCCACGGCCCTGCTCGTCCAGCCGGATCCGTTCTGGGGCGGTGCCTACAAGGTGACCAACATCGGGGCTCCCACCGGCAGCATGGACGCGGACCGCTTCGCCGGTGTGCACGGCCTGCTCGGTGACCCGCCGGCCGCGACGACCGTCACGTCGGTGGTCACCGCCGAGGGCCGGTCCGGAGCCGGCACCACGAGGATCACCTACCAGGCATACATGCCCGACTTCGTCGCGACGAACATGTACTCGGTGCAGGACCGGATCTTCGACGCCTGGGGCAAGGGCACGGGTACGGCGACCTGGACGGTCACCGGCACCCGGGCGGCAGGGGTCCCGTTCAGCTACACGCGCAGCGACAGGTTCGCCTCCACCTGGGACGTCTCCTACGAGGTTCCCTGGGACCTCTACGACCAGCTCTGGCGCCTGCAGAACAACGACTTCGAGGCCGTGACGATCGACGAGGTCACGACCCGCTCCGACCTGTCCGCCGGCTACGCGCACTACGCCGTGAAGAGCGTGCAGGTGCGCAAGGCCGGGGTCTGGACCGACCTGGACCCCGACAAGGTCCTCCGGCTGCGTCCGGGCACCACGAAGCCGGTGCGGGTGCTGCTCAGGTCGGCGCAGCTCGGTGAGCGCGCCGTCGTGGTCGACGTACCGGTGCCTGTGCGCGCGGCCGGCAAGTCCGGCACCCTCATCATCACCGGCGGCAACAGCTTCGGTGGCGGGTACTACGAGGGCGACATGGCCGGCAGTGCCGGTGACTCGCTCGACGACCTGTTCAAGGAGTTCCGCACCACGCCGCGCAACGACACCGTGATCGCCGACCTCGAGCTCTACCGGGAGACCGGCACCCCGATCCGGCGGCAGGTGCGCGAGCGGGTGCAGGCAGTCGTGGACGGCAGCTTCAGCTTCTCGGTCCGCGGGATCCGCCGCTGACGTCACCCGGCGCCGAGGCCCCGGCGGTCCCCGGGGCCCGGTGTCGGTCAGCCGCGGACGAAGTCGGCGACCACCTCGCCGAGCCGGGCGCCGGCGTCCTCCTGGAGGAAGTGCCCGGCGCCCGCGATCACGGGGTGGTCGCGGTCCGCGGCGCCGGGGATCGTCTTGCGCAGGATCGGCGCCATCCCGCCGGTGATCGGGTCGGAGTCGCTGAAGGCGACCAGGAACGGCCTCTCCCAGCGTGCGAGCTCCGCCCAGGCGGCCCGGTTGGCCTCGGTCGCCGGGTCGTCCGGCGCGGTCGGGACCAGCAGCGGCATGGCCCGCGGGCCCGCCTTGTACTCCTCGGCGGGGAACGGAGCGTCGTAGGCCGCGCGCACCGCCTCGGGGAGCGGGTGCAGGCAGCCGGAGGCGACGAGGCGGCCGATGTCGAGGGTCTCGGCGGTCTCCACGGCGCGCCGGAACTGCCACCAGATGTCGGGCATCCCGTGGTCGCCGGTCGGCAGGCCGGTGTTGGCGGCGACCACGCCGGTGAACCGGTCCGGGTGCTCTGCGACGAGCCGCAGACCGATCAGCCCGCCCCAGTCCTGGCCGACGAGGGTGATGTCGTGCAGGTCGAGCGCGTCGAGGGTCAGGGCGCGCATCCACTCGACGTGCCGGGCGTAGGAGTGGTCCTCGATCGCCGCCGGCTTGTCGGAACGGCCGAAGCCGACCATGTCCGGCGCGATGCTGCGGATGCCGGCCGCGGCGAGCTCACGCATCACGTGGCGGTGGAGGAACGACCAGGTCGGTTCGCCGTGCAGGAGCAGCACCACCGGACCGTCGGCGGGCCCCGCCTCGACGTAGGCCATCCGCAGCCGGCCGCCGTCGCCGTCGGGGACGTCGGCGTACTGCACGGGGTAGGCGAAGTCGGGCAGGTCGAGGAACCGGTCGTCCGGCGTGCGCAGTACCTTCACGAGCCACACCCTGCCACGTCGGCGAGCGCCTGGTAACAGTCCGAGTGCTGTCGGGGCGCGCACGCAGCCGGGGGTCGCTGCAATCCTTCAGCTGAACGGTTGTGACGTGCGATCTCGCTCAGGACCGGTCACAAGGGTTCAGGTGAACGGTCGTGACGAGGGCGCCGGGTAGTCAGCCGTGGCAAGTTGGGTACGTCGATGATCGGCATGCCGTGACGAAGGGAGCCCCCGTGGCCAACCGGTTGGAGAAGGCGACCTCGCCGTATCTCCTCCAGCACAAGGACAATCCCGTCGACTGGTGGGAGTGGGGACCCGAGGCCTTCGAGGAGGCCCGGCGCCGTGACGTCCCGGTGCTGCTCAGCGTCGGCTACGCCGCCTGCCACTGGTGCCACGTGATGGCGCACGAGTCCTTCGAGGACGAGGCGACCGCGGCGGTGATGAACCAGAGCTTCGTCAACATCAAGGTCGACCGCGAGGAGCGGCCCGACGTCGACGCGGTGTACATGACCGCGACTACGGCGATGACCGGGCACGGCGGCTGGCCGATGACGGTGGTGCTCAACCACGACGGCGAGCCGTTCTTCGCCGGCACCTACTTCCCGGACAAGCCGCGGCACGGTCAGCCCGCCTTCACCGACGTGCTCCGAGCGCTCTCAGACGCCTGGCGCGACCGCCGCGAGGAGGTCGCCGGCGTCGCCGGCCGGATCCGCGAGCGGCTCCAGGCGGAGAACGCCCTCGGCTCCGGGGGTGCCCTCGACGAGGAGGTGCTCGAGGTCGCCGTCGACAAGCTGCGACGCGAGTTCGACCTCACCTCGGCCGGCTTCGGGACCTCGCCGAAGTTCCCGCCCTCGATGGTGCTGGAGTTCCTGCTGCGCCACCACGCCCGCACCGGCGACGAGCAGGCCGCGGAGATGGTGGCGGCCACCTGCCACGCGATGGCCCGCGGCGGGATGTACGACCAGCTCGGCGGTGGCTTCGCCCGCTACAGCGTGGACCGGCACTGGGTGGTCCCGCACTTCGAGAAGATGCTCTACGACAACGCTCAGCTGCTCGGCCTCTACGCCCGCTGGTGGCGGCAGAGCGGCGACCCGCTCGGGGAGCGGGTGGCGCGTGAGACCGCCGACTTCCTGCTGGCCGACCTGCTGACCGAGCAGGGCGGGTTCGCCTCCGCGCTCGACGCCGACTCCGAGGGGGTCGAGGGCAAGTTCTACGCCTGGACCCCCGACCAGCTCGTCGAGGTGCTCGGTGAGGACGACGGGCGCTGGGCGGCCGCGCTGCTGGAGGTCACCGAGCGCGGCACGTTCGAGCACGGCGCCTCGACGCTGCAGCTGCGCCAGGACCCCGACGACCCCGAGCGCTGGGCCGCGGTCCGGGCTCGGCTGCGCGAAGCCCGCGCCACCCGCGTCCCGCCGGCCCGCGACGACAAGGTCGTGGCCGCCTGGAACGGGCTGGCGATCTCCTCGCTGGCTCAGGCGGGGCTGCTGCTCGGGGAGCCGAGGTACGTCGAGGCGGCCGAGCGGGCAGCCGGGTTGCTGGTCGACGTACACCTCGTCGAGGGCGACGGCGGCACCCGCCTGCTGCGGGTGTCCCGGGACGGGGTCGCCGGAGCGCACGCCGGCGTCCTGGAGGACTACGGCTGCGTCGCCGACGCCTTCCTCGCGCTGCTCTCCGCGACGGGCGACCCGGTCTGGCTGCGGCGGGCGGGCGCGCTGCTGGACACCGCGCTGGACCGGTTCGCCGACGGCCAGGGCGGCTTCTACGACACCGCGGACGACGCCGAGGCCCTGGTCGCGCGGCCACGCGACCCCAGCGACAACGCCAGCCCCTCAGGGCAGTCCGCGCTGATGCACGCGCTGCTCGGGTATGCCGCGGTGACCGGCTCCGGCCGGCACCGCGACGCCGCCGAGGCGGGTCTCGGCGCCGTGCGGCTGCTGGCCGACCGGGTTCCGCAGTTCGCCGGCTGGTCGCTGGCGGCTGCGGAGGCGGCGCTGGCCGGGCCGCTGGAGATCGCGGTGGTCGGTGAGCCCGGGGACCCGCTGCGGGTCGAGCTCGAGCAGGTGGCGCGCCGTACGGTCAGCCCCGGCGCGGTCGTGGTGACCGGTGCCCCCGGGGCGTCCGGCGTGCCGCTGCTGGACGGGCGTGGCCTCGTCGGCGGTCGCGCGGCGGCGTACGTGTGCCGCGCGATGGTGTGCGAGCGCCCGGTCACCGACGCCGACGCGCTCCGCTCCTCCCTGGGCCGCCCCTGACGGGCATGACCCGCCCCCGGACGCGGAGAAGGGGAAGACCGGAGTGGTCTTCCCCTTCTGCGTGAATCAGCTTGTGCTCTTCACGGGCCTTCAGGCTCGTGTCGCGATCTCGAGGGTGAAGTCATAAGCAACACCTCCATCCGATCAAGCTGTTACCAGGTGCTTCGACGGTAACCCCGAACACCGCGGATGTGAAGCCCTTGAGCGCGCGTTTTGTCGGTTTCGGCGCAGCGGTCTAGCGCTGGGAGTACGTCGCGATCGAGACGCCGATGTAGTGGGTGACGAACGCCAGGATCGTCAGCGTGTGGAACACCTCGTGGAACCCGAACCACGACGGCGACGGGTTAGGTCGTTTCAGGCCGTACACCACACCGCCGAGGGTGTAGAGCAGCCCGCCGACCACCATCAGCGTCAGCACGGCGGTGCCGGCGTTGGCGACGAAGTCGGCGAAGTAGAAGATCGCGGCCCAGCCCAGCGCGATGTAGATCGGCGTGTAGAGCCAGCGTGGTGCGTGGGTCCAGAAGATCCGGAACAGGATCCCGAGCGCGGCGCCGACCCAGACCATGGTGAGCAGCACGGTGCGGTCGCGGCCCTCGAGCAGGAGCAGCGTGAACGGCGTGTAGCTGCCGGCGATCAGCAGGAAGATGTTCGCGTGGTCGAACCGCCGCAGGAACGCCCAGGTGCGCGGCGACCAGGTGCCGCGGTGGTAGATCGCCGACACCGTGAACAGCACCAGCGCCGAGGCGGCGAAGATCGCCGAGCCGGTGCGGGTCGCGGCGTTGGGGGAGAGCGCGATCAGCACGATCCCGGCGGCGAGGCTCAGCGGAGCGGTCGCGGCGTGCAGCCAGCCGCGCAGCTTCGGCTTGACCTCGGCCAGCATGTCGTGGACCTGGTGGCGCAGGTGCTCGCCGGCCTCCTCGACCCGCTCGGTGGCGGAGCGCGCGGACTCGTGCAGGGACGGGTGCTCGCGGGATGCCATACGCCAACGTTACCGGCCGGTACGCAATCCGGATCAAGCGAATGCGCTCGCCGTCACAGGTACTGTTGGTTGTCGTGGCTGACTGGAAATCGGGGATACGCAGGGTGCTCTACCCGGCGTACGAAGCGCGCCTCGCGCGCCGCCTGCCCGCCGACCGTCTGCCCAAGCACGTCGGGGTCATGCTCGACGGCAACCGGCGGTGGGCCCGGGCCGTCGGCGCCGACGCCGCCCACGGCCATCGCGCAGGCGCTGCGAACATCTCCCCGCTGCTGGAGTGGTGCGAGGAGGTCGGCGTCGAGGTGGTCACCCTGTGGCTGCTGTCCACCGACAACCTCAACCGCCCCGCGGCCGAGCTCGAGTCGCTGCTCGGGATCATCGAGGAGGCCGTGTCCGACCTCGCGGCCGCCCGCCGCTGGCGGCTGAACCCGGTGGGTGCGCTCGACCTGCTGCCCGACGCCACGTCGAGGCGCCTGAAGGAGGCCGCCGACGCCACGCGTGACGTCGACGGGCTGATCGTCAACATCGCGGTCGGGTACGGCGGTCGCCGGGAGATCGCCGACGCCGTCCGCTCGCTGCTGCAGGAGCACGCCTCGCAAGGCACCTCGATCGAGGAGCTCGCCGAGATCATCGACGTCGAGCACATCGCCGAGCACCTCTACACCAAGGGCCAGCCCGACCCCGACCTGGTGATCCGGACCTCCGGCGAGCAGCGGCTCGGTGGCTTCCTGCTCTGGCAGAGCGCGCACAGCGAGTTCTACTTCTGCGAGGCCTACTGGCCCGACTTCCGCCGCGTGGACTTCCTCCGGGCGCTGCGCGCCTACGCCGAGCGGGAGCGCCGGTTCGGCTCCTGAGTTCACGAGCCCTTTACCTCGAGGCCGGGCGTGTCTCCCGTCACAGCCACCCCGGCCGCCGTACCGTCGGGGCAACGGCAGGTGGGGAAGCCGGCCGTTCGGGAGGCCCGATCGTGAGCATTCACGTCCACTGCGACACCGGAGGTCCGCACTCGGGCCTTCGGGCCCGGTCCCGGTCCAACGCGAGAGTCTAGGACCGGGGCGCTGAGTGCGCGCGTCGGTCCTGCTGAGGGGACGTAGCCGTGGCTGCAAGCAAGAGCACCGCTCGCCGCAAGAGCCCGACCAGCCCAGCATCCCGACGCGCGGGCGCCGCACCGGAGGTCAGGACCTACGTCCTCGACACCAGCGTGCTGCTCGCCGACCCGGGCGCCCTGCGGCGCTTCGACGAGCACGAGGTCGTCGTGCCGGTCGTGGTGATCACCGAGCTGGAGGCCAAGCGCGACCATCCCGAGCTCGGCTACTTCGCCCGGGCGGCGCTGCGGATGCTTGACGAGCTGCGGATCCTCCACGGCCGCCTCGACCAGCCGGTGCCCGTCTCCGAGACCGGCGGCACGATCCGCGTCGAGCTGAACCACACCGACCCCGAGTCGCTGCCGTCGGGCTTCCGGCTCGGCGACAACGACACCCGGATCCTCGCGGTCGCCCGCAACCTCGCCAACGAGGGCCATGCGGTCACGCTGGTCTCCAAGGACCTGCCGCTGCGGATCAAGGCATCCGCGGTCGGCCTCGACGCCGAGGAGTACCGCGCCGAGCTCGCCGTCGAGTCCGGCTGGACCGGGATGGCCGAGGTGGAGGTCTCCGGCGCCGAGATCGACGAGCTGTACGACGACGGGGTGATCGACCTCGACGAGGCCCGCGAGCTGCCGTGCCACACCGGGCTGGTGCTGCTCTCCGAGCGCGGCAGCGCGCTCGGGCGGGTCCGCGCCGACAAGCGGGTGCACCTGGTCCGCGGCGACCGGGAGGCGTTCGGCATCCACGGCCGCTCCGCCGAGCAGCGGATCGCCCTGGAGATGCTTCTCGACCCCGAGGTCGGCATCGTCTCCCTCGGCGGCCGCGCCGGCACCGGCAAGTCCGCGATGGCGCTGTGCGCCGGCCTCGAGGCGGTGATGGAGCGTGGCCAGCACAAGAAGGTGGTCGTCTTCCGGCCGCTGTTCGCCGTCGGCGGCCAGGAGCTCGGCTACCTGCCCGGCACGGAGTCGGAGAAGATGTCGCCCTGGGGCCAGGCGGTCTTCGACACCCTCGGTGCGCTCACCTCGCCCGACGTGATCGACGAGGTGCTCGACCGCGGCATGCTCGAGGTGCTGCCGCTGACCCATATCCGCGGCCGGTCCCTGCACGACGCCTACGTGATCGTCGACGAGGCCCAGTCCCTGGAGCGCAACGTGCTGCTCACCGTGCTGTCGCGGATCGGGGCCAACAGCAAGGTCGTGCTCACCCACGACGTCGCCCAGCGTGACAACCTGAGGGTCGGCCGGCACGACGGCGTGGTCGCTGTGGTCGAGCGGCTCAAGGGGCACCCGCTGTTCGCGCACGTGACGCTCACCCGCTCCGAGCGCTCGCCGATCGCGGCGCTGGTGACCGAGATGCTGGAGAACGTCACGTTGTGACCGGAGCCGCTCGGCCGGTCCAGGCCGGTGCCGGGCCCCGGTTTGCCGGTGCCCGGCGCCGGGCAGGATCAGCCTCGGTGAGGCAGGCCTACCCCCGTGACCTGCCTCACCCCATGCCCTGCTAATTTGCCTGGGCCCGGACGATTCGGGCATGGTGAATGGCTCGCACGCCGCTGCGCCGGCGTGCGCTCCCCTGTAGTCGACGTCTGCGAGACATGCCTGTGCGAAATGCCAAGTACGTCCCGAAGCACCGCGCGCCCGAGCCGAAGCGCCGAGGCATCCCTGCCGAGCTGCCGCTGAAGGCGGGCCTGCGGAAGTCGGTGACCTACTCCGGCGTCGCCGTCGCGGCCACCGGCATCGCGGTGTCCGGCGGGGTCGTGGTGAAGGGCAACGCGCCGGCCGACGGCGCGGCTGCGACGATCGCCGCCGCCCAGGCCAAGCGTGACACCGCCGACGTGGACCAGTCCCTGGCCAACCGCGCCGCTGCGGTCTCGCGCTCGGACCGTCGCACGGGCGCCGAGAAGATCGAGACCCTCGACGAGACCGTCGGCGGGGCGGTGACGAAGGTCGAGGACCTCGCCAGCCAGGACCCCCGCGAGATCGCCCGCAGCCTGATGGCGGAGTACGGCCTGCCCGAGTCCGAGTTCGAGTGCCTCGACCTGCTCTGGATCAGCGAGAGCGACTGGGACCCCACCGCCGACAACCCGACGTCCAGCGCCTACGGCATCCCGCAGGCGCTCACCGGCGGCACCCACGACAACCTCCCGGCCGACTACATGACGAACCCGGTCAGCCAGATCCGCTGGGGGCTGTGGTACATCCGCGAGGCCTACGGCAGCGCCTGCTCCGCGTGGGAGTTCAAGCAGGCCAACAACTGGTACTGACCCGCTACGGCCGGGTCATCCGTGCGACGTCGAGCGCCTCGTCGAGCTGCTCCTCGGTCAGGTCGCCGCGATCGACGTACCCCATCTCCAGCACCACCTGCTTGATCGTCTTCTCCTCCGCGAGCGCGGTCTTCGCGACCTTCGCGGCGTTCTCGTAGCCGATGTAGCGGTTCAGCGGCGTCACCACCGAGAGTGAGGACTCCGCGTAGGTGCGCATCCGCTCGACGTTCGCGGTGATCCCGTCGATGGTCCGGTCGGCCAGCACCCGCGTGCTGGTGGCGAGCAACCGGATCGACTCGAGCAGGTTGCGCGCCATCACCGGCATCATCACGTTGAGCTCGAAGCTGCCCGAGGCTCCGGCGGTCGCGACCGTGGCGTCGTTGCCGATCACCTGGGCGCACACCATCAGCGTGGCCTCGGGCAGGACCGGGTTGACCTTGCCCGGCATGATGCTGGAGCCCGGCTGGAGGTCGGGCAGGTTGATCTCGGCCAGCCCCGTGCGCGGGCCCGAGGACATCCAGCGCAGGTCGTTGCAGATCTTGGTGAGGCTGACCGCGACGGTGCGCACCGCGCCCGAGAGCTCGACGAGCGCGTCCCGGGCTCCCTGCGCCTCGAAGTGGTTGCGGGCCTCGGTGAACTCCAGGCCGGTGCGCCGGGACAGCTCCTCGATCACGCGGGGGGCGAACCCCTGGGGCGTGTTGATGCCGGTGCCGACCGCCGTACCTCCCAGCGGCAGCTCGGCGGCGCGGGGGACAGCCGCCTCGAGCCGCTCGATGCCCAGGCGCATCGCGGCGGCGTACCCGGAGAGCTCCTGACCGAGCATCACCGGGGTCGCGTCCATCAGGTGGGTGCGGCCGGCCTTGACGACGTCGGCGAACTCCTCGGCCTTGCGCTCGAGCGTGCCGGCGATGTGGTCTAGCGCCGGCACCAGGTCGCGGGTGGTCGAGGTGACCGCGGCGACGTGGATCGAGGTCGGGAAGGTGTCGTTGCTCGACTGGCTGGCGTTCACGTGGTCGTTGGGGTGCACGTCGCGGCCCAGGCGGCGGGTGGCGAGCGTGGCCAGCACCTCGTTCATGTTCATGTTCGACGAGGTGCCCGACCCGGTCTGGAAGACGTCGACCGGGAAGTGGTCGAGGTGCTCACCGGCGACGATCTCGTCCGCCGAGGCGACGATCGCCTCGGCCATGTCCGGCTCGATCACGCCGAGCTCGGCGTTGACCTTGGCTGCGGCTGCCTTCACCTGCGCGATCGCCTGGATGTGTGCCGGCTCCAGGGTGCTGCCGCTGATCGGGAAGTTCTCCACCGCCCGCTGCGTCTGCGCCCGCCACAGCGCCTCCGCCGGGACCTGGACCTCACCCATGCTGTCGTGCTCGATCCGGAAGTCAGCCATGTCGTCACGCTACCCCCGCGCGGCGCGGGCATGCGTGCGCGTGGTCACTCCTCCCGGCGCCGGGAGAGGTACACCCAGTACTGCTCGTCGCGGCTCTGCAGGGTGACCTCGAACGGCACCGCCACGGCGTTGCCGAACACGCTCTCCATCTCCGCCTGCAGCCGCGGCGACTCCGCGGCCGACCAGATCACGAGTGCACCGCCGTCCCGGAGACAGGCGCGGGTCTGGCGCAGGAAGTCCGCCTGGTAGATCGCCTCGTTGGCGTCGTGGACCAGGAACCCCGGCCCGTTGTCGACGTCGAGCAGGACCAGGTCGTAGGCCTCCGGGGTCGCCTCGGCCATCGCGGTGCGGATGTCGGCGGTCATCACCGTCACCCGCTCGTCGGCGAGGTACGACGGTCCGTGCGGCACGGTGCCGCCGCGCATCCACTGCACGAGCGCGTCCTCGATCTCGACCACGACAAGCCGCTCCACGCGATGGTCGGCCAGCACCTCGTGCATCGTGAACCCGAGCCCCAGGCCGCCGATGACGACGTTGCGCGGGTCCTCGACCTGCCTCAGCGCCGCGCTGGCCAGCCCCTTCTCGCTGCTGGTCTCGAGCGTGTCCATGACGAAGACGCCGTTCACCCGCAGCTCCAGGACGACCGGCGCGTTCGGTCCGGCGTCCGGGTCACGCCGCTCCCGCAGGACGATCTCCCCACGCGGCGACTCGGCCCGCGCGACCTCGGTGTACTTCACGACCGCCATTACCTCATGCGCCCTCGCCCAAACCTGGCCCCGGGCCCGCCGGCAGATTCCCATGTTCACATGAGGATCCGGCACTGGGCACGGGTTGCGCCCCATGCCAGGTTCCGGTTTCCCATGTTCACATGGGAATTGTCCGCGCTCAGCGCTGCTGGTGGCGGCGAACCAGCCCGGCGGCGAGGGGCGCGTCGGCGAAGTCGCCGGCCTGCACCCGGGCGGCGACGGTACGGCGGACAACCCGGTCGGCGAGCCGGGGGAGATGCCGTCCGACGGCCATCTCGAGCCGGCCGCGGGGCGTGGTGGCCACATCCCGCGGTGGCTTCGCGGCGGTCAGTGCCCGCTCGACGGCGTCGACGACCCCCTCGAGCGGCTCGGGACGGGACACCTTGTCCAGCGACAGGCCGGCCTGCCGGGTGCTGTCGTGGATCGGGCTCGCCACCATGCTCGGGTAGACGGTGGTCACCGCGACGTGCGTGCCGACCTCGAGGCGCAGGGCGTCGGCATACGCCGCGAGCGCCCGCTTGGAGACGCCGTACGCAGCAGCCAGCGGCAGCGGGAGCAGCGCCATCCGGGAGGCGATGAACACGACCTGACCTCGCGCGCGCACCAGGTGCGGCATCGCCGCGGCGGTGACCCGCCAGGCGCCGAGCAGGTTCAGCTCGATCTGGGCGTGGACCTCCTCGCCTGGGGACAGCTCGGCCGGAGCGGGTCCGCCGCGTCCGGCGTTGTTGACGAGCACGTCGATCCCGCCGAGGAGCTCGACGGCCTTGGCGACCGCGCTCTCGACCGAGGCGTCGTCGGTGAGGTCGCACGCGACGACCGGGGAGGCCACGTCGGTGGGCACGACCACGTCGAGCCCGACCACCTCGGCCCCGGCGGCGCGGAACCGCTCGGTCATCGCCCTGCCGAACGTGCCCGCCGCGCCGGTGACCACGATCCGCCGGCCGGCCAGTGCGCGTGGTGCGGAGGCGAGCTCGCGGCGCATCTGCGGCAGGTAGGTGTCGATGTCGATGCGCATGTGCGGGCGCCGGTGGCCCCAGCGCTCGCGTGCGGCGTCGAGCTCTGCCGAGGCGTCGGCGCGCATCGTGTCGGCGTCGGGCAGCCGGTAGTCGCCGGTGACGTGGGCGGCCACGAGCCTGCCCTGGGCCTCGACCACGGGCAGCGCGGAGCCGGTGGACTGCATCAGCCCGACGAAGCTGAGCGTGGGGTCGTCGACCGGGAAGACGTGGCGGTAGAGCAGCAGGCTGGTCGGGTCGGCGCCCACCGTCGGCTCCAGGAACGGCACCTCGGCGCGGTAGCCGGTGCACCAGATCACGTGGTCGACCTCGTCGGAGGTGCCGTCGGTGAAGTGCACGCGCCGGCCGTCGAAGCGCTCGATGCCGGCGCGGGCCAGGATCCGGCCCTCGGCGACGAGCCGGGGGACCGAGTCGCTCAGGGTCGGGTGGTCCTGGAGCACCCCCTGTGCGGGCGGCGGGAGTGACGGGCCCTGGGCCTTCGGGCCGGCCAGGCGGAGCACGCTCTGGGAGACGGTCTGGCGCAGCTTCCACGGCAGCAGCGCGGCGAGTGCGCCGTTGAGCTGGTCCGACGGCCGGCCGAGGAGGTACTTCGGCAGCACCCACACCCCGCGGCGCGCGGAGAGCAGCACGGCCGCGGCATGCTCGGTCAGCTCGGTGGCGATGTCCATCGCGGAGTTGCCCGTGCCCACGACGAGCACCCTCTGCCCGGCGTACTCCTGGGGCCGGACGTAGGAGTGCGCGTGGCTCTCGGTGCCGGCGAAGTCGCCCGGGTAGGGCGGCTCCGGGAAGCGCGGCTCGTGGTTGTGGCCGTTGGCGACGACGAGGTGGTCGAACTGCTCGACACGCCGGCCGTCGGGTCCGGAGGTCTCGACCTGCCAGCCGCCGTCCGCCTTGCGTGCCGAGAGGACCGTGGTCCGAAGGCGGTAGCGCTCGGTGACTCCGAACCGGTCGGCGTAGCCGTGGAGGTACTCCAGCATCTGGGCCCGGGTGGGGTAGTCGGGCCAGTCCGCCGGCATCGGGTGGTCGGAGAACTCGGTGCGGGGCTTGCTGGTGTTCAGGCGCAGGCCTTCGTAGGCCGGGGAGTCCTCGGCCAGCCGCCACAGGCCCCCGAGCTCGCCGGCCTGCTCGATGCCCACCGCGTCGACGCCGACCTCGACGAGCCCCTTCATCGCCGCGATCCCCGCCGCGCCGCCACCGACGACGACCACCCTGATGCTGTGCCCCACGACTGCCCCTTCGTTAATCCAGCGAGTGATGGATATTAGCGGGGCGGAGGCGGGCGTGTCACCGACCTTCGTCGGGCGCGTAGAGCCGGTCGACGAAGCGGTGGGCGAAGGCGCGGAACTCCCGGCCCTCCCGTGCGGCAGCGGCGGTGGTGTGCGGCCCCGACGCAACCCGCGCGGTGACGTGGCCGTGTGCGGCCCACACCAGGCTGCGGACGGTGATGTGCGGGGTGGGCTCGGCGACCAGGCCGCGGGTGCAGGCGTCGATCAGGGCCTGCTCGACGCGGTGGTAGATCGGCAGGGAGTACGCCGCGTCCAGCGGCTCCTGCTGGGCCGGGTCCAGCCAGCGCCGCAGCCACAGGAAGGTCGTGCTCGGCCGGTCCTCCAGGAACTCCACGAACGCCTCGACGAGCTGGTGCATCGCCGCCAGGAAGTCCGCTGCCGAGCCGGTGCGCGCCGCGTCGCCGAGCGCCTCCACCGACGGCTCGAGGTGGTCCCGCTCGGCCTCGAAGACACACCGGAAGCAGGCGTCGTAGAGCTGGGCCTTGGTCGGGTAGTGGTGGTGCACGCTCGAGACGTCGATCCCGACCGCCTCGGCGATGGCGCGCATGCTGACCCCCTCGTGCCCGTGTTCGGCGAACAGCCGGGTGGCGTGCTCGAGGATCACCGTGCTGGTCGGCGGGCCGGCGTGGTCGCGCGGCGGCCGGCCGCGACGCCGGCGTCCCGAGTGCGAGGCGGTGTCAGGCATGCCGGCCAGTCTCGTCGTACCTCGGCCGCCCGCGCAATCCAGCAGACCCCGGATTCGTCCGGCGTCGCCGTCGTGGGTGTCTTCCCCAGCGCAGTCGACGCATCACCCGCGTCATGCCGCGTGTTTTGCGTCCATAACCCCGCGTTACTTGGGTGGCGGGTCAGACCTTCTCGGCGGAGCGGACCCGGATCCCCGACAGCGGGACGGTGGTCTGGCCGGCCGGGTCGGCGAAGAAGTCGTTGCCCTTGTCGTCGACCACGATGAACGCCGGGAAGTCCTCGACCTCGATCTTCCAGACCGCCTCCATGCCGAGCTCGGGGTACTCCAGCACCTCCACCGAGCGGATGCAGTCCTGCGCGAGCCGGGCGGCGGGGCCGCCGATCGAGCCGAGGTAGAAGCCGCCGTGCGTCTCGCAGGCCCGGGTGACCTGCGCGGAGCGGTTGCCCTTGGCGAGCATCACCATCGAGCCGCCCGCAGCCTGGAACTGGTCGACGTAGGAGTCCATCCGGCCTGCTGTCGTCGGCCCGAACGAGCCGGACGCGTAGCCCTCGGGGGTCTTCGCGGGGCCGGCGTAGTAGACCGCGTGGTCCTTCAGGTACTGCGGCATCGGCTCGCCGGCGTCGAGGCGCTCCTTGATCTTGGCGTGCGCGATGTCGCGGGCCACCACGAGCGGGCCGGTCAGCGACAGCCGGGTCTTGACCGGGTACTTCGACAGCTCGCTGCGGATCTCGGCCATCGGCCGGTTGAGGTCGATGCGCACCACGTCGTCGGACAGCTTCTCGTCGGTGGTGTCCGGGAGGTACTTCGCCGGGTCGCGCTCGAGCTCCTCGAGGAAGACGCCCTCGGCGGTGATCTTGCCGAGCGCCTGCCGGTCGGCCGAGCAGGACACCGCGATCGCGACCGGACAGGACGCGCCGTGTCGGGGGAGCCGCACGACGCGGACGTCGTGGCAGAAGTACTTCCCGCCGAACTGCGCACCGATCCCGAAGGACTGGGTCAGCTTGAAGACCTCCTCCTCCAGCTCCAGGTCCCGGAAGCCGTGCGCGCTCATGTCGCCGGAGGTCGGCAGGTGGTCGAGGTAATGCGCCGAGGCGTACTTCGCGGTCTTCAGCGCGAACTCCGCCGAGGTGCCGCCCACCACGATCGCGAGGTGGTACGGCGGGCACGCGGCCGTGCCGAGCGAGCGGATCTTCTCGTCGAGGAACTCCAGCATCCGCTTGGGGTTCAAGACGGCCTTCGTCTCCTGGAACAGGAATGACTTGTTCGCCGAGCCGCCGCCCTTGGCCATGAACAGGAACTTGTAAGAGGGTGTCGCCTGGCTTGCGCCCCCTGTCGTAGCCGTGTCATACGGGGTGGCGTAGAGCTCGATCTGCGCCGGCAGGTTGGTGCCGGTGTTCTTCTCCTCCCACATCGTCAGCGGCGCGAGCTGGGAGTAGCGCAGGTTCAGCTTCGTGTAGGCGTCGTACACGCCACGGCTGATCCACTCGGCGTCGTCGGCGCCGGTGAGCACGCCCTCGGACTTCTTCCCCATCACGATCGCGGTGCCGGTGTCCTGGCACATCGGCAGCACGCCGCCGGCGGAGATGTTGACGTTCTTCAGAAGGTCGAGGGCGACGAAGCGGTCGTTGCCCGAGGCCTCCGGGTCGTCGATGATCCGGCGCAGCTGCGCCAGGTGCGCCGGGCGCAGGTAGTGCGCGATGTCGTGCATCGCCTCGGCGGTGAGCAGCCGGAGCGCCTCCGGGTCGACCTTGAGGAACGTGCGGCCGTCGACCTCGACGGTGCTGACCCCCTCGGTGGTCAGCAGCCGGTACGGCGTCGGGTCGGCGCCGAGGGGGAGGAGGTCGGAGTAGCGGAACTCGGGATCGTTGCTCACGACCCCTGAGGGTAATCCAGCCGGTTAGGCTGGCCGCATGGAGGGACGCCCCTACGAGATGGACAGACCCGACCCGGCCAGGCTGCGGATCTCCGACGAGGACCGGCGCCAGGTCGCGGAGGTGCTGCGGCATGCCGCGGGGGAGGGCCGGATCGACCTCGAGGAGCTCGACGAGCGGCTCGAGGCGACGTACAAGGCCAAGACCTACGGCGAGCTGGTCCCGATCACCGCCGACCTCCCGGCGCGTACGACGGGCACCTTGCCCGTCCCGCCCGCGACACCGCCGGCCGTGCCACCCGCCGCGGCGCACCCGATGGTCCCGGTGGCCACCTACAGCAACTCGCTGTCCTTCATGGGCGACTGCACCCGGCGCGGGGTGTGGCGGGTGCCCGCCCAGCACACCGCGTTCGCGATGATGGGCGGGATCACCATCGACCTGCGCGAGGCGGTCTTCGAAGCGCGCGAGATCACCGTCAACGCCTACGCGATCATGGCCGGGATCGAGATCGTCGTGAACGCCCACACCCAGGTCATCGTCGAGGGGATCGGGATCATGGGCGCCTTCGAGCAGGCTCGCGACAAGGTGGCCCCGGTGATCGACGCGACCTCGCCCGTCGTCCGTGTCACCGGGTTCGCGCTGATGGCCGGAGTGGACGTGGTGCGCAAGCCGATGCCGGGCGAGAAGAAGAAGGCGATCGGCCGGTCCCGCTGAGCTGCGGAACCGGCCGACCTGTCGGGCTCAGATGCCAGCGGTGAGGTTGTCCCCGGTCTCCGGGTCGAACAGGTGCATCTTGGTGGAGTCGACGTAGATCTCGGCCTCGTCGCCCTCCTTGATCTCGCTGGCGGAGTCCAGCGACACGACCAGCTGGGTCCGCATGGTCTCGCCGTCGAGGTCCTTCTCGAGCTGGCTCAGCTGCTGCTGCACCTGCGGCGGCGCCTCGAACGGGATGTAGGCGTAGGCCTCGTCGCCGAGCCACTCCACCACGTCGACGGTGGCGCGGAAGGTCGACCCCTCCGCCCGCTTGGACTCCTCCACGACCGAGGCGTCGTCGAAGTACTCCGGCCGGATGCCGGCGATCAACAGGTCCTTGCCCTTCGCCTTCTCCGCCTTCTCGTGCGGGATCTTGACCGTGCCGAACGGCAGCTCGACCTCGTCGCCCTTGACCGTTGCGGGCAGGAAGTTCATCGGCGGGGAGCCGATGAAGCCGGCGACGAACAGGTTGACCGGGTGCTCGTAGAGCTCGCGAGGCGTCGCCAGCTGCTGGAGGATCCCGCGCTTGAGGACGGCGACCCGGTCCCCGAGCGTCATCGCCTCGGTCTGGTCGTGGGTGACGTAGACCGTGGTGATGCCCAGACGCTTCTGCAGCCGGGAGATCTCGGTGCGCATCTGGCCGCGCAGCTTGGCGTCGAGGTTCGACAGCGGCTCGTCGAACAGGAACGCCTGCGCGTCGCGGACGATGGCTCGGCCCATCGCGACCCGCTGCCGCTGGCCACCCGACAGGTTGCCGGGCTTGCGCTCGAGGTGCTCGTCGAGCTCGAGGGTCTTGCTGGCCTCGCGGACCTTCTTGTCGATCTCCTCGTCGCTGAACTGCTTGGACAGCCGCAGCGGGAAGGCGATGTTCTCGTAGACCGTGAGGTGGGGGTAGAGCGCGTAGTTCTGGAACACCATCGCGAGGTTGCGGTCGCGCGGAGGCTTGTCGTTGACCCGGTCCCCGCCGATGATCATGTCGCCGGAGGTGATGTCCTCCAGGCCGACGATCATCCGCAGCAGCGTGGACTTCCCGCAGCCGGACGGGCCGACCAGGATCATGAACTCGCCGTCCTGGACGTCGATGCTCACGTCGTTGACGGCGGGGAAGCCGTCGCCGTACTGCTTGACGATGTTCTTCATCTCGATGGCAGCCATGGTCTAACCCTTCACTGCGCCGCTGGTCAGACCGGCGACGATCTTTCGCTGGAAAAGAAGCACGATGATGATGATCGGGACGGTCACCACGACGGCCGCGGCCGACAGCGTCGACGTGGGCGGGTTGAACTGGTCGGGGCCGACGAAGAACGCGAGCGCCGCGGGCACCGGTCGGGCAGCGGTCGTGGAGGTCAGCGAGATCCCGAAGACGAAGTCGTTCCAGGCGAAGAAGAACGTCAGGATCGCCGCGGTGAAGACGCCCGGGGCGGCGAGCGGCACGATCACCTTGCGGAACGCCTGCCAGGGGGTCGCGCCGTCGACCTGGGCGGCCTGCTCCATCTCCCAGGGGATCTCCCGGAAGAACGCGGTCAGCGTCCAGATCGCCAGCGGGAGGGTGAACGACATGTACGGGATGATCAGCCCGAGCCAGGTGTCGTAGAGCCCGATCACCCGCCACATGTCGAACAGCGGGCCGACCAGCGACACGACCGGGAACATCGCGATCGCCAGTGCGATGGAGAGCACCACCCGCTTGCCCTTGAACTCCAGCCGGGCCACGGCGTAGGCCGTCAGCGTCGCGATGATCACCGACAGCACGGTGGCGATCAGCGAGATCCCGAACGAGTTGAGCAGGGCCCGCTGGAACAGGTCGTCCTGCAGGACCGAGGAGTAGTTGTCCCAGGTCCAGTCCTTCGGAAGGAACTGCGGGCTGCCCGCGGCGGTCTCGGCCTCCGGCTTGAACGACAGCATCACGATCCACACGACCGGCAGCAGGCACCACACCAGGATCGCGATCATCCCGATCACGGTGCTCGGTCCGAGCTTCGCGCGCATCAGCCTTCCCCCCTCGCCGAGGCCAGGTCGACCTTGAACAGCTTCACCAGCAGGAACGCGATCAGGAGCACCGAGAGGAACAGCAGCACCGACAGTGCCGAGCCCATCCCCAGCTCGAACTGCTCGATGATCTGGCGGTAGGTCAGGAACGACACCGACTCGGTGTCCTGGGCCCCGCGGGTCATCACGAAGATGTTGTCGAAGATCCGGAACGCGTCGAGCGCCCGGAAGAGCACCGCGACCATGATGGCCGCGCGCATGTTGGGCAGGATCACCTTCCACAGCCGTTGCCACCAGGTGGCGCCGTCGACCTTGGCGGCCTCGATGGTGTCCTCCGAGACCTGGGCCAGGCCGGCGAGCAGGAGCAGGGACATGAACGGCGTGGTCTTCCAGATCTCGGAGACCATGATCGCGATCATCGCCGGCCACTTGTCGCCGAACCAGTTGAAGTCGTCGCCGACGAAGGGCAGCCAGCCGTTGACGAACCCGTTGTTCAGCGAGAACGCGAACTGCCAGGCGAACGCCGAGACCACGGTGATGATCCCGTAGGGGATCAGGATCGAGGTCCGGATCAGGCCCCGGGCGAACACGACCCGGTGCATCACCATCGCGAACGCGAAGCCGATCACCAGCTCGACGGACACGGTGAGCACCATGATCACGACCGTGTTGAACACGTCGCCCCACCACAGCGGGTCGGTGAGCACCGTCCAGTAGTTGTTGAACCAGACGAACTCCCGGTCGTCGGGTGCCGAGAGCCGGTACTTGAACAGCGACAGGTAGAGCGCCTGAAGCATGGGGTAGGCCGTGACCAGCAGCATCATGACCACTGCCGGGGCCACGAGCTTGAGCCCGAGTCGGTTCTCCGCGCGAGATCTGTCGGAGGCGGATTTCTTGGCCTTGGCGGCCACCGCGGGGGTCGCGGTCGTTGCACCTGTGCTCATGTCGTCACCTCCTTAGACGAGCTCGTCGCCATCGAGAACCTTCTCCAGGAAGGGGCCGGACTCGGCGGGGGTCTCCGGGGTCACCGAGTCCTGCGGGTGCCACTCCTTGAGCATCGCGTTGACGATCGTCGACCAGTACTGCGTCGCGGGGCGGGGGCCGCCCTCGTCGACGCTCTGGCGGAACAGGTCGAGCACCTCGGGCGGGTACAGGTCCTGCAGGTCGGCGTCGTCGTAGGCCTCCTCGGCGGTGGGCATGCCACCGGTCTCCGTGGCGTAGATGACCTGGTTCTCGGTGCTGGTGATGCACTTCGCGGCCTCGACCGCCTGGTCCTTGTGGTCGGTGAAGGCGCCGACGCCGATGTTGATCCCGCCGGTCGGGGGCTTGGACTCCTCGCCCTCCACGGTCCGCGGGTAGCGGGCCCAGCCCAGGTCTCCCTCGAGCGCCTCGGCGTAGTTGAGGTAGATGTAGGTCCAGTTGACCATGAACCCGCCGTCGTCCCCGCTGAAGCTGGACTCGGCGGTGCCCTCGTTGGAGACCGGCAGGTCCGCGTCCGCGGCCTCGGACCCGGCGAGGCGCTGCACGATCTCGGCGGCCTTCACACCGGCCTCGGAGTCCAGGCCGACCGCCATGTCCTCGCCCTTCTCGAGGTCGGTGACGATCGCGCCGCCGGCGCCCTGGATCAGGGCGTTGAGCCAGACGACATAGCCTTCGTACTTGTTGCCCTGGACGCTGACCTTCGTGCCGGTCTCCTCGGCGGCGTCGATGACCTGGTCCCAGGTGACCGGCTCGCTCATGTCGAGCCCGGCCTCCTCGGCGACGGACCGGCGGAACCACAGCAGCTGGGTGTTGGCCCACTGCGGCGCGACCACCAGCTCGCCCTTCCAGCTCGCTCCCTCGACGGCGCCCGCCAGCTTGCCCTGGGACAGCTCCTGCTGGTCTGCCTTGCTGAACTCGGCCAGGTAGCCGGCCTCGGAGAACTCCGCGGTGAACACCGGGTCGAGGCTCATCAGGTCGATCGAGTCGTCGTTGGCGGCCAGGCGGCGCATCAGCTGGATGCGTTGCTCGGTGGCCGCTGTGGGCAGCTGCTCGAGCTCGATGGTGTACTCGTCGGTGCTGCACCGCTCGGCGATGCCCGCGAGCCCGAAGGCGCCCTCGAAGTCCTCCGGCGGGGTCGGGTCGGGGTTGATGTACCAGGTCAGGACCGGCTTGTCGGAGCTCTCCCCGCAACCGGCGAGCACGGACGCCAGCGCCAGCACGGCGGCCCCGGCCACGAGCCCCCGGCGACGCCCCCTTCGTCGTCCCTCGGACCTCTCCGCAGGGCCGCTGCGTGATGCCATGGATGCGCCTCCCGCCTGTGGTGTGCCTCACATCCTGCCCTGGATGAGAGGAAGCGCAACCTCCCTTACCCGGCCGTGACCTGGGCAAACGGCCCTGGTCCGCGCCGGGGCCAGCCGCAAGACTGGGGGCATGCGCCAGCTCACCTCGCTCGACGTCCAGTTCCTCAACGTGGAGTCGCCGACCACGGTCGCGCACGTCGGGAGCCTGATCCTGGTCGACCCCTCGACGGCCCCCGGCGGCCGGTGGGGCCTGGAGCAGGTGCGCGCGGTGCTCGAACCGCGGCTGCACCTGGTGCCGGCCCTGCGCCAGCGCCTGGTGGAGGTGCCGCTCGGCCTGGGCCGGCCCTACTGGGCCGACGACCCTCACTTCGACATCGAGTTCCACCTCCGGGAGATCGCGCTGCCCGCACCGGGCTCGCGCGAGCAGCTCGGGGAGCAGGTCGCCCGGATCCACGCCCGGCCGCTGGACCGGACCCGGCCGATGTGGGAGGCCTACGTGATCCACGGCCTCGAGGACGGCCGGGCGGCGTACTACACGAAGGTCCACCACGCGGCGATCGACGGCGTCTCCGGCGAGGAGATCCTCGAGACGATCATGGACGTCGAGCCGGACCCGGAGTACGACGGTCCGCCCGACGTCGCCGAGCCGGGCCGGCTGCCGTCCACCCTGGACCTGATGCGCCGCGGGGTCGCCGCGGCCGCGACCAACCCGGTCGAGCTGCTGCGCACGGTGCCGAGGTCACTGGGCTTCGTCGACGAGCTCCCGGGTGCGTCGAACTTCCCCGGGGTCGGCCTGCTCAGCTCCGCGGCCGGCGCGGTGAGCCGGATGCTCGGGGCGGGCGAGCGGGCCGGGCACCGGTCGTTGCGCGCGCCGCGCACCCCGTTCAACGGGCACATCACCCCCCACCGCCGGTTCGCGTTCGGGTCGGTGTCCCTCGAGGACGTCAAGCGGGTCAAGAACCACTTCGACATGACCGTCAACGACGTGGTCATGACGCTCACCGCCTCGGCGCTGCGCCGGTGGCTGCTCGACCACGACGCGCTGCCCGCGACACCGCTGGTGGCCGCCGTACCCGTCTCGGTGCGGAGCCCCGAGGCGGCCGGTGTGCAGGGCAACGAGGTCTCGGTGATGACCGCGGAGCTGGCGACCCACCTGCGTGACCCGCGGGACCGGCTGGAGTTCATGCGTGAGTCGATGCGCGAGGCGAAGCGGCACTTCCAGGCGGTGCCGACCACCTTCCTCGAGGACCTCTCCCACGTCCTGCCCAACGCGCTGTCCGGCGCGCCCGCCCGGGCGCTGTTCCACCTGGCGACCGTGCCGGGGGTGCTGTTCAACCTGTTCGTGAGCAACGTGCCCGGCCCCCAGCTGCCGCTCTACATCGCCGGGGCCAGGGTGGAGGGGATCTACCCCGCCTCAGCGGTCACCGACTTCACCGGCGGGCTGAACATCACGCTGTTCTCCTACGACGGCAGCCTCGACTTCGGCCTGATCGCGTGCCGGGAGATGATCCCCGACCTGTGGCACCTGATCGGCTACCTGGACGACGCGATGGCCGAGCTGGTGGCGCTGACCGACTAGCGGCGGGCTGTTGGCGGGCTAGCGGCGGCTGCCGGCCCGGTCCGCCACCCGGCGGATCGCGTCGACGAAGGTCTCGTGCAGGTCGCGCGGCACGTCGTGGCCCATCCCGGGGACGAGCAGCAGCTCCGAGCCCGGGATCGCCTGGGACGTGGCACGACCGCCGGAGACGTGCACCATCTTGTCGTGCGTGCCGTGGATGACCAGCGTGGGCACGCGCAGGCTGCGCAGCGCGCGGGACCGGTCCGGCTGGGTGAGGATCGCGCCCATCTGGCGCATCACCCCCGACCGGCTCACCCCGCGGTCCCAGGTCTCCGCGGCACGCTCGCGGATCGACAGCGTGGTGTCGGGGTAGTCCGGGGAGCCGATCAGCTTCCACAGCTTCTCGGAGGTCTCGATGTAGGCCTCGCGGCTGTGCCGGCTCGCGACCATCAGCGGGAGCAGGCTCGGGTCCTGCCAGCCGACGGTACGGCGACCGGTGGTCGACATGATCGAGGTCATCGACAGCACCCGGTCGGGATGGCTGAGCGCCATCGTCTGCACGATCATCCCGCCCATGGAGACGCCGACGACGTGGGCGGCGTCGATGCCGAGGTGGTCGAGCAGCGCGAACCCGTCGTCGGCGAGGTCCTGCATCGAGTAGGGAGTCTTCGCCTTCAGGCCGAGGAAGGAGGCGACGATCTTGCGCTGGTTGATCTTCCCCGAGACCCGGGAGGAGCGGCCGGTGTCCCGGTTGTCGTAGCGGATCACGAAGAAGCCGCGGTCGGCCAGCAGCTGGCAGAACTCGGGGTCCCACCACGTCATCGGCCCGCCCAGGCCCATCACCAGCAGCAACGGCTCGGCCTCGCGGTCACCGAAGGTCTGGAAGCAGAGGTCCACGCCGGTCGGGAGCTCGGCCATCTGCTCCGGGGACGGGGAGTGCGCTGTGGTCGCCATGTCAGCCTCCTGCGCCTGTCGGGCAACGCTGGTCTCGGGGAGGTTACCGACGAGTTTACGTGGCCTCCACAACCGATGGCGCGTCGAAGAACGGGGTAACGGTTCGGATTCACTAGGTTTGGGGATGCGCAGAAGTGGCTAACGTCACATCCTGCGTACTACGACTGGGAGGTCGCCGTGGTGTCACCGCTCGGAGCATTCCTCTGCCCCCCTGGCTACCAGGGCCCGAGCGGGCTGCGCGCCATCGCCCGGGAGGGCAGCGCGGTCCTGGAAGGTGCGCGGCTGGCGCGCCGCAGCGCCGGGGACCGGCTGAAGGGCCGCCGGACGCCGTACGCCTCGCTGACGCCGGTCCGCTCGGTCGACCCGGTGGTGCTGGTCCCCGGGTTCATGGCCGGGGACTCCTCGCTGCTGCTGATGTCGCGGCACCTGCGCAAGCTCGGCTACCGCACCTACCGGTCGACGATGCACGCCAACGTCGGCTGCACCCAGGAGGCGTCCTACGCCCTCGAGCGACGGATCGAGGCGATCTCGATCAAGCGCGAGCGCAAGGTCACCATCGTCGGCCACAGCCTCGGCGGCCTGCTCGCCCGCGGCATCGCGGCACGCCGGCCGGACCTGGTCGACGGGATCATCACCATGGGCAGCCCGCTGCTCGCCCCCGGCGCGATCCACTCGGTCCTCGCGTTCGACCTCGCCGTGGTGACCGCGCTGCGCCGGGCCGGACTCGGCGGGCTGATGGGTGAGGACTGCACCTCGGGCGACTGCGCGCGGCTGAGCTGGGAGCAGTCCCGCGAGGAGCTGGACCCCTCGGTGGCGTTCACCTCGATCTTCTCCCGTCGCGACGGGATCATCGACTGGCGCGGCTGCCTCGACCCGGGTGCCGAGACTGTCGAGGTGAGCACCAGCCACCTCGGCATGGCCATCGACCCGGTGGTCTTCGACATCGTGACCCGCACCCTGCAGGAGAGCCGCGAGCGCCGCGAGGCGGCAGCCGTCCCGGCTACAACGGCCAGGTTGTCGGCAGCTCCGGTCGCCTAGGCGGGTCTGCTCCCCGGCGCGAGCAGGTCACGGCCGCGACCGCGAGCGCGCCGCGCAGCAGCAGCCGCAGGTGGTCCTCGTCGAGGGCGTCCAGGGCTCCCGGCCCGTCCTCGGGCACGTCCCAGCCGTCGAGTACGGCGAGCAGCCCGGCCATGAACGAGTCGCCCGCGCCGACCGTGTCCACGACGTCGACCGACAGCGCCGGCTCGTGCACCGCGAGTCCGGGGGTGTAGGCGCTCGCACCGGCCGCGCCACGGGTCACGACCACGAGCTCGGTGGACTCACGGAGTAGCCCGTGCGCGAGCTCCTCCAGCGGGACGTCGGGCCGCAGCGCTGCGAGGTCCTCGTCGCTGACCTTGACCAGCCGGCAGTGGCCGGCGAGCCCGGTGAGGTCGCGCCAGGCGACCTCCGGATCGCTCATCAGGGCCGGGCGGACGTTGGGGTCGTAGCTGACCAGCAGCCCGCGCTCCTCGGCCTGGCGGACCAGGTCGAACACGGCGTCACGGCCGGGCGGAAGACTGGCGCCGAGGGAGCCGACGTGGAGGGCGGCGGCGTCGGGCAGGGTGTGGTGGGCCAGGTCCCACACCAGGTCGAACTCGTAGCTGGCCGCGCCGGTCTCGCCGAGCCGTGCGGTGGCCGTGCTCGTCCGCGTCCCGGGCACGACCGAGCTGCCGGTGACCTCGGCGCCGGCGCCGCGGACGTGGTCGACCACCCGGCTGCCGCGCTCGTCGTCGCCGACGCGGGTGATCAGCAGGGTCGGCACCTCCAGGCGCGCCAGCCCGACGGCGACGTTCAGCGGGGAGCCGCCGACCGCCTCGGTGGTCTCGCCGGCCACGGGCACCACGATGTCGACCAGGGCCTCACCCACCACCACGAACGGCAGCCGCGACATGGTGACCTAGTGCTCGAAGTCGATCGCGGAGTAGGACCGCAGCTTCTCCAGCCGGTGCTCGCTGGTGATCGAGCGGATCGTCCCCGACCGTGAGCGCATCACGAGGGAGTGGGTGGTGGCGCCGCCGGCGCGGTAGCGCACCCCGCGCATCAGCTCGCCGTCGGTGATCCCGGTGGCGACGAAGAAGCAGTCGTCGCCGGTCACCAGGTCGTCGGTGGCCAGGATCGACTCGGGGTCGAGGTCGTGGCCCGCGTCGATCGCCTTCTGACGCTCCTCGTCGTCGGTGGGCCACAGCCGGGCCTGGATGACGCCACCCATGCACTTCATCGCGGTGGCCGCGATGATGCCCTCCGGGGTGCCGCCGATCCCCATCAGCATGTCGATGCCGGTGTCGGCGCGGGCAGCCATGATGGCGCCGGCGACGTCGCCGTCGGTGATGAACTTGATCCGGGCGCCGGTCTCGCGGATCTCGCGGACCAGGTCGTCGTGCCGCGGCCGGTCGAGGACCACGACGGTGACGTCCTCCGCGGCGCTGCCCTTGGCCTTCGCCACGCGTGCGATGTTCTCCGCGACGGGGTAGCGGATGTCGACGACGTCGGCGGCCTCCGGGCCGACGGCCAGCTTCTCCATGTAGAACACCGCCGACGGGTCGAACATCGAGCCGCGCGGGCTGACCGCGAGCACCGAGACCGCGTTGGCCATGCCCTTGGCGGTCAGCGTCGTGCCGTCGATCGGGTCGACCGCCACGTCGCACTCGGGGCCGGTGCCGTCGCCGACCTCCTCGCCGTTGAACAGCATCGGCGCGTTGTCCTTCTCGCCCTCGCCGATCACGACCGTGCCGCGCATCCCGACGGTGGAGATCAGCACCCGCATCGCGTTCACCGCGACGCCGTCGGCGCCGTTCTTGTCCCCTCGGCCCACCCAGCGGCCGGCAGCCATCGCGGCGGCCTCGGTGACGCGGACCAGCTCCAGCGCCAGGTTCCGGTCGGGGGCGTCGTGCGCGGCGGAGAGATCAGGCGGGAGGAGGGTCTCAGACATAGCGAGATGGTAACGGAGAGGTCACGGGCGCTCGCCGCTGGTCGCGCCGTAGACCCGCACCTCGGTCGCCTTGACCGCCGCCCACACCTCGCGGCCCGGCGTCAGGCCCAGCGCCGTCACCGAACCCGGGGTGACGTCGGCGATCAGCTCCTGCGCGCCCTTCAGGTGCACCCGCACCGCGGACCCGTGCGGGACGACCGAGGCGACCGTCCCGCGCCAGTGGTTGCGGGCGCTGCCGGCCGGCTCGTCGAGCATCAGCGAGACCGCCTCGGGGCCGAAGCAGGCGTTGACCTCGCCCTCGGCCTCCGTGGCGGTCACCAGGGCGGTCCCGTCGGCCAGGCGTACGACGGTCCCGCGGCTGCGGCCGCGGAGCACGTTGAGCCCCATCAGCCGCGCGACGTGGTCGGTCTGCGGCTGCTGGGCCACCTCCGCCGGTGTCCCGACCTGTGCCACCCTGCCGTCGTCGAGCACCACGACCCGGTTGGCGATCGTCAGGGTGTCGATCGCGTCGTGGGTGACCAGCACACTGACCCCGCCGAACTCCGACAGGTGGCGGGCCAGCTCGACGCGCAGCTCCATCGCGACCCTGACGTCGAGCGCGGCCAGCGGCTCGTCGAGGAGCAGCAGCCGGGGCTCGGTGGCCAGGGCGCGGGCGATCGCGACGCGCTGGGCCTGGCCGCCGGACAGCTGAGTCGGCCTCCGCTCGGCGAGTGCGCCGACCCCGAGACGGTCCAGCCAGGCCTGGGCGCTCGCGCGAGCCGGTGCCCGTCGTACGCCTCGGGAGCGGAGGCCGAACGCGACGTTGTCGCGGGCGGTGAGGTGGGGGAACAGCAGCTGGTTCTGGAACACCATGCCGGTGCGCCGCTCCTGCACCGGCACCGGCCGGTCGCCGGCCACCTCCCAGGTCTGCCCGGCGCAGGTGACGTGGCCGCCGTCGAGCGGGAGCAGCCCGGCCAGGGCACGGACCAGGGTGGACTTGCCGGCGCCGTTGGGCCCGATCACGGCGAGCACGTCGCCGGGTTCGGCGGTCAGCGTCGCGTCGAGCTCGAACCCGGGCCGGCGTACGTCGACGTGGGCGTCGAGGTAGGTCATGGCGCCACCTGGCCGAGCCACCGCTCGCGGAGCAGGGCGAGCACGGCGACCGAGCCGGCCAGCATGATCACGCTGAGCACCAGCGCGGCCTCCGGGTCGCTCTGCAGGGCCTGGTAGACCGCCAGCGGCATGGTCTGGGTGACGCCGGGGAAGTTGCCGGCGAAGGTGATCGTGGCGCCGAACTCGCCCAGCGACCGGGCCCAGCCCAGCACGAGTCCCGCGGCGATGCCCGGCAGCGCAATCGGCACGGTGACCGTGCGGAACGTCCGGCCGCGCGATGCACCCAGCACGGCGGCCACCTCGTCGTACTCGCCGCCGGCGGCGCGCAGCGCGCCCTCCACGCTGACCACGAGGAACGGCAGCACCACGAAGGTGTGCGCGATGACCACCGCGGTGGAGGTGAACGGGATCGAGACGCCGAGCTCGCGCAGGGGTGCGCCGACCACACCGGTGCGGCCGAACGCGGAGAGCAGGGCCACGCCGGCGACCACCGGCGGGAGCACGAGCGGGACGGTGACCAGGACCCGGACCAGGGAGCGGCCGGGGAAGTCGACCCGCGCCAGCGCCCAGGCCATCGGCAGGCCGACGACGAGGGCGATCGCGGTCGACGCGGTCGCCGTCCAGACCGACAGCCACAGGGCGTCGAGGACGACCGGGTCCGTGATCCGCTCGGGCATGCCGCGCAGCGGGGTGCGCGCGAGCAGTGCGCCGAGGGGGAGGAGCAGGAAGACCAGGCCGAGCCCGGCGAGGACCACCAGGTGTGCCGGGGCCGGTCCGAGCCGGTGCCGGCTCCGGGTCACCGGCCCTCCTCGGCCGCTCCGAACCCCGCCTCCGCCAACGCCTGCTGCCCGTCGGGGGAGAGCAGCAGCTCGAGCCACGCGTCGGCGAGCTCGCGGTGCTCGCTGCGCGCGACGACCGCGACCGGGTAGCTGGTGGCGGGTCCGGTGCCGCCGGGCAGCGGGACCTGCTCGACGTCGCCGCCCGCGGCGACCACGTCGCTGGCGTAGACCAGGCCGGCGTCGGCCTCGTCGAGCATCACCTTGGTGAGGACGGCCTTGTCGTCGACCTCGAGGCTCGCCGGCGGCCGCGTGATGCCGGCCTCCTTCAGCACCTGCTGCGCCAGGGAGCCGCACGGGGCGGAGGGGACACAGGCCACGTAGTCGGCCTGCTCCAGGTCGCCGAGCTCCTGGATGCCGGCCGGGTTGTCGGCGGGTACGACGAGCGCCAGCTGGTTGCTGGCGAACACCGTCGCGTCCCCGACGACGAGGTCGTCGTCCTCGAGGATCGCCATCGTCACGGCATCGGCGGTGGCCACCACGTCGGCCGGCGCTCCGGCGGCGACCTGTGCAGCGATCGTCGCGCTCGAGCCGAAGCTGACCGCGACCCGGACGTCGGGGTGGTCGTCCTCGAAGCGGTCGGCCAGGGTCTCGAACGGCTCGGTGAGCGACGAGGCGGCGAGCACCGTGAGCTTCGTCCGGCCGTTCTCGCCGGCGCCGGGGTCGTCGCTGCACGCCGCGGTCGCTGCCAGTGAGGCCAGGGCAAGCGTGGCCGCGGCGGTGCGCGCGCCCCTGGACCGCCCGGATCGGCGTCGTGTGCTCACGGCAGCTCCACCACCACGTTGGTCGACTTCACCGAGGCGATCGCGAGCACCCCGGGCTCGAGCCCGAGCTCGTCGGCCGCCTCGGAGCTCATCAGGGACACCACGCGGTAGGGCCCGCAGACCAGCTCCACCTGCGCCATCACCTGGTCCTTCTTCACCGCGGTGACGATCCCGCGCATCCGGTTGCGGGCGCTCACCGCCTGGGCTCGGCTGGCGTGGGTCAGGCCCTCGGGTCCGGCGTCGGCGAGCTCCTTGGCGAACCTCGCCAGATCCGCGCCGGGCAGGGCGGTGCGGCCCTCGGGGGTGGTCAGTGCGCTGAGCCGGCCGGCGTCGATCCATCGGCGCAAGGTGTCGTCGCTGACCCCGAGGATGTCGGCGGCCTCGGCGACGCGGTAGGTGGTCACCGGGTCAGTCTGCCGCATCTGCGGCCAGAACGGCCACCTTTCTGCCGCACCTGCGGATCCCGCATCCCGGGTGGTCCAGGCGGGTAGAGGAACGTCGTACGCCCCCCACCGGAGGAGAGCAGATGACGCGCTACGGCTACACCCTGATGACCGAGCAGTCCGGGCCCCGCGAGCTGGTGAAGTACGCCGCTGCCGCCGAGCGGGCCGGCTTCGACTTCGAGGTGATGAGCGACCACTACTTCCCGTGGCTCGACGGGCAGGGCCACGCCGGGTACGCCTGGAGCATGCTGGGCGCGGTCAGCCAGGTCACCGACCGGGTCGAGCTGATGACCTACGTGACCTGTCCGATCATGCGCTACCACCCTGCGGTGGTCGCGCAGAAGGCCGCGACCGTCGGCATCCTCAGCGACAACCGGTTCACGCTCGGTCTCGGCGCCGGGGAGAACCTCAACGAGCACGTCGTCGGTCAGGGCTGGCCGCCGGTGAACGTCCGCCACGAGATGCTCGAGGAGGCGGTGCGGATCATCACCCAGCTGCTCGACGGGGGGTACGTCGACTTCAAGGGCGAGCACTTCCGGGTGGACTCCGCGAAGCTGTGGGACCTGCCGGAGGAGCGCGTCGAGGTCGGGGTGGCGGTCTCCGGCGAGCAGTCGGTCACCACGTTCGCGCCGCTCGCCGACCACCTGATCACCACCGAGCCGGAGCCCGACCTGCTCCAGATGTGGGACGGCGCCAGGCAGGGCGACTCCCGCAAGATCGGGCAGATCCCGATCTGCTGGGACCCCGACCGGGACCGCGCGGTCGGGCGCGCCCATCGCGAGTTCCGCTGGTTCGGCGGCGGCTGGAAGGTCAACGCCGAGCTGCCGGGTCCCGCCGGGTTCGCCGGGGCGACGCAGTTCGTGCGGCCCGAGGACGTCGCCGGGTCGATCCCGTGCGGACCCGACGTCGGCGCGGTCGTCGACGCGGTCCGGGAGTTCGAGCAGGCCGGCTTCACCGACGTCGCGGTCGTCCAGATCGGTGACGAGGGCCAGGAGGACTTCCTCCGGTTCGCCGAGTCCGAGCTGCTCCCCGCCCTGCGCGGCTGAGACGACGGCACCCCGGCCGCCGTCGCGACCGGGGTGCCCCTGACGTCCGTGGGGATCAGGTCTCCGCGGACTCCTGGTTGTCGCTGGGGATCCACAGCCAGTCGGTGACCTCCGGCATGTCCGCGCCGTGCTCGTTGACGTAGGCGCGGTGCTTGGCCCGCAGGTCCTGCATCTCCTGGCGCAGCACCGCGGCCCGCTGGGCGAGGCCGGGCACCCGGTCGATCACGTCCATGACGAGGTGGAAGCGGTCCATGTCGTTGCGCACCACCATGTCGAACGGGGTGGTCGTCGTACCTTCCTCCTTGTAGCCACGCACGTGCAGGTGCTCGTGGCTGGTGTGCCGGTAGGTCAGCCGGTGGATCAGCCACGGGTAGCCGTGGTAGGCGAAGATGATCGGCACGTCGGTGCCGAAGATCGCGTCGAACTCGCGCTCCGGCAGCCCGTGCGGGTGCTCCGAGGCCGGCTGCAGCCGCATCAGGTCCATCACGTTGACCACGCGCACCCGCAGGTCGGGCAGCTTCTCCCGCAGGATGTGTACGGCGGCCATCGTCTCCAGCGTCGGCACGTCGCCGGCGCACGCCATCACCACGTCCGGGTCGCCCTCGTCGTTGCCGGCCCAGTCCCAGATGCCGATCCCGCGGCGGGCGTGCATCGCGGCCTGCTCCATGGTCAGCCAGGTCGGCTGGGGCTGCTTGCCGGCCACGATCACGTTGACCAGGTTGGTGCTCTGCAGGCAGTGGTCCATGGTCCACAGCAGGGTGTTGGCGTCCGGCGGCAGGTAGACCCGGATCACCTCGGCCTTCTTGTTCACCACGTGGTCGATGAAGCCGGGGTCCTGGTGGCTGAACCCGTTGTGGTCCTGGCGCCACACGTGGGAGCTGAGCAGGTAGTTCAGCGACGGGATCGGGCTGCGCCAGTCGAGCTCGCGGATCGTCTTCAGCCACTTCGCGTGCTGGTTGAACATCGAGTCGACCAGGTGGATGAACGCCTCGTAGGAGGTGAACAGCCCGTGCCGGCCGGTGAGCGTGTAGCCCTCCAGCCAGCCCTGGCAGGTGTGCTCCGACAGGATCTCCATGACGCGGCCCTCGGGACCGAGGTGGGCGTCGGTGGGGTACTGCTCGAGCTGCCAGTTCTTGTCGGTCACCTCCAGCGCGGCCGTGAGCCGGTTGGACTCGACCTCGTCGGGCCCGAACAGCCGCATGTTGTCGGGGTTGGCCCGCAGCACGTCGCGCAGGTAGGCGCCGGTCGGGCGGGTGCCCTCGGCCTGGGTGCCGCCGGGCTCGTCGACGGCGATGGCGTAGTCGCGCGGGTCGGGCAGGTGCAGCGGCCGGCTCACCTTGCCGCCGTTGGTGTGGGGGTTCGACCCCATCCGCCGGTCGCCCTTCGGAGCCCAGGACCGGATCGACTCGACCGGGGTGCCGTGGTCGTCGAAGAGCTCCTCGGGCCGGTAGGAACGCAGCCACTCCTCGAGCTGGGCCCGGTGCTCGGCGTTCTCGCGGACCGTGGCCAGCGGCACCTGGTGCGAGCGCCAGGTGTTCTCCACCGGCACCCCGTCGACCTCCTCCGGGCCGGTCCAGCCCTTCGGGGTGCGCATCACGATCATCGGCCAGCGCACCGGCGCGTCGGAGGAGCCCGAGCCCGACCGGGCCGCAGCCTGGATCTCCTTGATCCGGGCCACGCACTCGTCGAGGGCACCGGCCAGCTGCTGGTGCACCTCGGCGGGGTCGTCGCCGGCCACCAGCACCGGGTCCCAGCCGTAGCCGCGCAGCATCATGTCGAGGTCGTCCTCGGGGATCCGCGCCAGCACGGTCGGGTTGGCGATCTTGTAGCCGTTGAGGTGCAGGACCGGCAGCACCGCGCCGTCCCGCCGCGGGTCGAGGAACCTGCTGCCGTTCCACGACGTGGCCAGCGGACCGGTCTCCGCCTCGCCGTCGCCGACCACCGCGGTGACGATCAGGTCCGGGTTGTCGAACGCCGCGCCGAACGCATGCGTCAGCGAGTAGCCGAGCTCACCGCCCTCGTGGATCGACCCCGGCACCTCCGGCGCCACGTGGCTGGGGATGCCCCCGGGGAAGCTGAACTGCTTGAACAGCCGCTGCATGCCGCGCTCGTCGAGCGTGGTGCCCGGGTAGGTGTCGGTCCACGACCCCTCGAGCCAGGTCTGCGCCACGATCGCCGGCCCGCCGTGGCCGGGGCCGATCACGTACATCATGTCCAGGTCCTGCTCGCGGATCACGCGGTCGCAGTGCGTGTAGATCATGTTCAGCCCCGGAGTCGTGCCCCAGTGGCCGAGCAGCCGCGGCTTGATGTGCTCGGGCTTGAGCGGCTCACGCAGCAGCGGGTTGTCGAGCAGGTAGATCTGGCCGACCGAGAGGTAGTTGGCCGCGCGCCAGTGTGCGTCGGCGAGCTCGAGGTCGGCATCGGACAGGGGACGGGCGTCAACGGTGCGCATACCTGATGCCTACCGGACCGAAAGTCCGTTTACCAGGGTCCGGCGACCCCTGTTTCGTGGGGCTTTGTCCGGTTGCGAGGATGACTCCGTGACTGAGCAGCCAGGCAGGTACGAACGGTCCGCGACCGGGATGGTCGGCGCGATGATCGTGCTGCTCCTCGTGGTGGGCGCGTTCGTGCTGTTCCGCGACCTCAACCGCACCGACGTCGACAACCCGGCCAAGACCGTCGACTACCAGCAGACCCTGCGCTTCGCGCAGGACCAGGTCGACTTCCCGCTGCTCGCCCCGCCGGAGCTGCCGGAGGGGTGGCGGGCGACCAGCGTGCGGTTCGTCCCCGAACCGAGCCGCTGGCACCTGGGCGTGCTCACCGACGAGGGCAGGTACGTCGGCCTCGAGCAGTCGCACAGCAGTCCGGACAACATGGTCGAGACGTACGTCGACCGCGAGGCCGTCGAGGGCGAGCCGACGCAGGTGGCCGGGGAGACCTGGCGGACCTGGACCGACGAGGGCGGCGACACCGCGCTGGTGCGCGAGGTCGACGGCGTGACCACGCTCGTCGTCGGCACGGCCGGCGTCGACGTGCTCGTCGACTACGTCGAGAGCCTGCGCTGAGCCCGCGGGCTCAGGAGCCGTCCGCCTCGTCGTCGTCCTCGGCGGCGATCGCCGCGTCGAGCCGCTTGCGGGCTCCGTCGAGCCAGGACTGGCAGACCTGGGCGAGCTTCTCGCCGCGCTCCCACAGCGCCAGCGACTCCTCCAGGTCGGTGCCGCCGCCCTCGAGCCGGCGCACCACCTCGACGAGCTCCTCACGGGCCTGCTCGTAGCTGAGCTGCTCGGGGTTGGACTGCGGCTCGGTCATCGGGGCTGCTCCTGGGGTGGTTCGGGGTCGGTGTCCGCCGCGCCGGTGTCCAGCGGCGTCTCGGTCTGCACGTCGGTGACGCTCACGTGCACCCGGCCGTCACGGACCCGGATCTGCAGCTCCTGGCCCGGCTTGGCCTGCTGAGTGCTGGTCAGCACGTGACCATCGGTGTCGTGCACCACGGCGTAGCCCCGCTCGAGCGTGGCCAGCGGGGAGAGGCTGCGCACCCGCGCCAGCTGGTGGGCGAGGTCGTTGTGGGCGCGGTCGAGCTTGTGGTGCAGCGTGCGGCGGGTGCGGGCGCACAGCTCCTGCACCTCGAGGGCGCGCTGGTCGAGGCCGCTGCGCGGGTCGGCCAGGCTCGGCCGCGCCCGGACGGCGTCGAGCTGGTGCTGCTGCCGGTCCAGCCAGCCGGTCAGCACGGCGCGGCCCCGGTCGCGCAGGTGCACGATCCGGTCGATCTCCTCGCGGACGTCGGGGACGACCATCTTGGCCGCGTCGGTGGGCGTGGACGCGCGGACGTCGGCGACCAGGTCGAGCAGCGGGGTGTCCGGCTCGTGGCCGATCGCCGAGACGACCGTCGTACGCGCCGCGTGGACCGCCCGGATCAGGCCCTCGTCGGAGAACGGCAGGAGGTCCTCCACCGAGCCGCCGCCCCGGGCGATGATGATCACCTCGACGTCGGGGTCGCGGTCGAGCGCGCCGAGTGCGTCGATCACCTCGCGCGCGGCGTTGGGGCCCTGCATCGAGGCGTGCCGGACCTTGAACTGGACCGCCGGCCACCGGCGGCGGGCGTTCTCCAGCACGTCGCGCTCCGCAGCGGACTGGGCGCCGGTGACCAGCCCGATCACCTGCGGCAGGAACGGCAGACCGCGCTTGAGCTCCCGGGCGAACAGGCCCTCGGCGGCGAGCAGCTGGCGGCGTCGCTCGAGCCGGGCGAGCAGCTCGCCGAGCCCGACCATCCTGATGTCGGTGGCGTAGAGGCTCAGGGTGCCTCGGTTGGGGTAGTAGGACGGCTTGGCGAAGACCACCACGCTGGCGCCCTCGACGACCGGCGGGTTGAGCGAGTCGAAGACCTGCCG
Organism: Nocardioides pakistanensis; assembly: GCF_054781215.1. Lineage (NCBI taxonomy): Bacteria > Bacillati > Actinomycetota > Actinomycetes > Propionibacteriales > Nocardioidaceae > Nocardioides > Nocardioides pakistanensis. The sequence continues at coordinate 126,275 of NZ_BAAGUV010000033.1, forward strand.
GGAGCAGGTGACCGGGATCGAGATGTCGGCCACCGTGTCGCGCAGGGTGAGGAACACGGTGTTCATCCCCTGGCGACGGTTCAGCTGCGCGATCTGGCCCTCGACCCACACCGCGCCGAGCCGGTCGATCCAGCCCGAGATCGCGCTCGCGATCTGCCGGACCGGAGCCGGGTGCTCGAGGGAGGTCTGCATGGCCACGCCTGGAACCATAGGGCAGAGCACCTACCATGGAGCCCATGAGCACTTCGGACCTGGGGATTCCGCCTGTCCTCGATGCGGCACAGGCCGAGCGCGCCGTGCTGCTCGCGGCGCCGCGAGGCTACTGCGCCGGCGTCGACCGGGCGGTGATCACGGTCGAGAAGGCGCTGGACCTGTACGGCGCACCGGTCTACGTGCGCAAGCAGATCGTCCACAACAAGCACGTCGTGGCGAACCTCGAGTCCCGCGGCGCGGTGTTCGTCGAGGAGCTCGACGAGGTCCCGGTCGGCGCGACCGTGGTGTTCTCCGCGCACGGCGTCTCTCCCGAGGTGCACCGGCAGGCGGAGGAGCGGGCGCTGAAGACGATCGACGCGACCTGCCCGCTGGTGACCAAGGTGCACCACGAGGCCCGTCGCTTCGCCACCGACGACTACGACATCCTGCTGATCGGCCATGCCGGGCACGAGGAGGTCGAGGGCACCGCCGGTGAGGCCCCCGAGCACATCCAGCTCGTGCAGACCCCCGACGACGTGGCGAACATCGAGGTGCGCGACCCGGCGAAGGTGGCCTGGCTCTCCCAGACCACGCTGTCGGTCGACGAGACGATGGAGATCGTCGACGCGATCCGCGCGCGGTTCCCGCTGCTGCTCGACCCGCCGTCGGACGACATCTGCTACGCCACGCAGAACCGTCAGATGGCGATCAAGGAGATCTCGCACAGCGCCGACCTGGTGATCGTGGTGGGCTCGGGCAACTCGTCGAACTCGGTGCGCCTGGTCGAGGTCGCGCTCGAGGCCGGCGCCAAGGCGGCCTACCGGGTCGACGACGCGAGCGAGATCGACGAGGCCTGGCTCGACGGTGTGGAGACGGTCAGCGTGACCTCCGGGGCGTCGGTGCCCGACGACCTGGTCGACGGGGTGCTGGCCTTTCTGGCCGAGCGCGGCTACCCCGACGCCAAGGCGGTGCACACCGCCGAGGAGTCGCTGATCTTCGCGCTGCCGCCGGAGCTGCGTCGCGACATGCGTGCCGCGGAGCACGCCGCTCGCTGACGGCGGCCGCCGCGCCGACGGCGGAGCGAACTTTTCGAGACCGTGCATACCCGGCGCGTGGGTGGGTATCTATCGCCGCGGTCCAGACGCGTGGCCGCTCGCACCACTGAAGACAGGCCCTCCCACGATGTCGGTTCAGGCTTTCCCGGTCCGGTTCGCAGAGACCGTCAACAAGTTCGGTGCACCTCGAGCCGAGCGGCTCGGTGCAACCTCCACCTCCCAGTCGGGAGCCCCGGCCCTGGTGACGATCGGCAACCGGAGCTTCGTCGCCCGTGCCCACGGTGAGCGAGTCACCCGCCGCGGCCGGCAGACGCTGGTCTCGGTGCACGGCCGGCTCCGGTGGGTCGACAGCCGGCGCGTCCAGGCGCTGGAGGGCGACGTCGCCTGAGGCCCTCCCGCGACGGCGCGGCTCAGCGCCTGCGGACCCGGTGCGAGCCCACCCTGCGCGGCCCGACCTGGTGTGCTCCGGCGTGACGCGGGCCGACCTGGCGCAGCGCCAGGACGATCAGCGCCGAGGCGTAGCCGGCGACGAGCCCCCCGGCGTGGTGGGCCAGACCCGAGACCACCGCCTGGGTCAGGCTGTCCACCGCCTCGGCGACCGCGCCGCGGGCCAGGACCGCCAGCGAGACCACGGTCGCCAGCATGAGCAGCGGAGGCAGGACGCCCGCGACGAAGAAGTCGCGCGGACGGACGGCGAACGCGGTGACCAGGCACACGACCACGAAGGTCAGGTCGAAGAACAGGGACAGCCGCCCGGTCAGCGCAAGGTTCAGCGCGGCCGTCGACAGAACGGCGACCAGCGCCACCGCGGCGACCTGGCCACCGGGCAGGCGGCCCTCCTCCCAGAGCGTGCGCTCGGGCGCAGGCTGCGGGCGAGGTCGAGCGCTGAGGTGGCTCACGCCCCCACGCTAGGACGTGGTCAGGCCGATTGCTCGCGACGCGCCGCCGCGGGGCCGCCCGCTGAGCCCTGAGCGGGGGACTCCGTCGCGGTGATCTCGGGACGTTCGACCGCAACGGCGTCGAGCAGCTCCACGGCGGTCAGCGGCCGAGCCGCCTCGGTGACCGGCGCGGGTGGGTCGAGGGCGGGGGCCGAGGTGTCGAGCTCGGAGAACTTCCGTGCGGAGACCAACACGCGGGTCTCGAGCGAACCGACTGCCTTGTTGTAGCTGGTCACGGCTGCGGTCAGCGACCGGCCGAGCTTGTCGAGGTGGCCACCCATCACGCCGATCCGGTCGTGCAGCTCGCGCCCGAGGGAGTGGATGTCGCGGGCCTTGTCGGCGAGCGCCTCCTGGGTCCAGGCGTAGGCGACGGTGCGGAGCAGGGCGATCAGCGTCGTGGGGGTGGAGAGCACGACGTGGCGCGAGGCGGCGTACTCCAGGAGCTCCGGCTCGGCCTCGAGCGCCGCGGACAGGAACGACTCTCCGGGCACGAAGAGCACCACGAACTCCGGGGTCGCCGGCAGCGCGCGCCAGTAGGCCTTGGCGCCCAGTGTGTCGACGTGCTGCCGGAGCTGGCGGGCGTGCCGGGACAGGTGGGCGTCGCGCTCCTCGTCGGAGTCGGCGCCGGTCGCGTCGAGGAAGGCGTCGAGCGGGACCTTCGCGTCGACCACGACGCTCTTGCCGCCGGCCAGCCGGACCACCAGGTCGGGGCGCAGCACGCCGTTGTCATCGCGCACCGACACCTGCTCGGCGAAGTCGCAGCGGGACACCAGCCCGGCCAGCTCCACCGCGCGGCGCAGGTGCAGCTCGCCCCAGCGGCCACGGACCTGTGGCTTGCGCAGCGCCGTGGACAGCGCCGCGGTCTCGCGGCGCAGCGTGTCGGTGGAGTGACGGACGTCCTCTACCTGCTGGCGCAGCTGGCTCTGCCAGGAGACCCGGTGCTGCTCGAGGTCGCGCATCTGGTCGTGCAGCCGCGCCAGCCCCTCCTTCACCAGTGCCTGGTCGGCGGCGCGGGCCTCGATCGCGAGCCGGGCACCCTCGTCGGCCGCACCGTTGCTCGCGCGTGCCCACAGCACCCCGAGCACCGCCCCCAGGGCGATGCCGACGGCCAGGACCAGCAGCAGCGAGACGATCGTGGTGATCTCCATGCCACTCATCGTGGCGGAGGGCACCGACAGATTCGGTGCGACAGGCTCAGCCGATGTCCACGATCACCGGCGCGTGGTCGCTGGCCCCCGCTCCGGCGCGTTCCTCGCGGTCGATCATCGCCCCCGTGACTCGCTCGGCGAGTGCGGGTGAGCCGAGGACGAAGTCGATGCGCATGCCGCGGTTGCGCTCGAAACGCTGCCGGTAGTAGTCCCAGTACGTGTAGACGTCCGGCCCTGGAGCGAACGGGCGGACCAGGTCGGCGTACCCGCACTCCAGGAAGGCGCGGAACGCAGCGCGCTCCGGGGGTGAGACGTGGGTGCTCTTGGCGAACCGGCTGATGTCGAACACGTCCTCGTCGAACGGCGCGATGTTCCAGTCGCCGGTCAGCGCGATCTGCGCCGTCGGGTCGTCGGCGAGCCAACCGGCGGCCGTCGTACGCAGGGCGTCGAGCCAGGCCAGCTTGTAGTCCAGGTGCGGGTCGCCGAGCTTGCGACCGTTGGGGACGTACAGCGACCAGACCTGCACGCCGCCGCACGTGGCGCCGAGCGCGCGGGCCTCGGAGGTCATCGGCTCGCCCCACTGCGGCATGCCCTCGAAGCCGTGGCGTACGTCGCTCAGGCCGACCCGGCTGGCGATCGCGACGCCGTTCCACTGGTCGTAGCCGAGCGTCGCCACCTCGTAGCCCATCGCCTCCAGCCCCATGATCGGCCACTGGTCGTCGCGGGCCTTGGTCTCCTGGATGGCGAGCACGTCGATCTGGTGCCGCTCGAGCAGCGCCTCGACCCGGTCGATCCGGGAGCGGATGGAGTTGACGTTGAAGGTGGCGATCCGCACGCGGCCACCTTAGGTGAGCCGCAGGCTCGATTCGTACGACGCCCCCGCCCGGCCGTAGAGTGGCCCCCTGTGGCTCTCACCATCGGAATCGTCGGTCTCCCCAACGCGGGCAAGTCGACCCTCTTCAACGCCCTGACCAAGAACGACGTGCTCGCCGCGAACTACCCGTTCGCCACGATCGAGCCGAACGTCGGTGTGGTGGGGGTCCCCGACGCGCGGCTCGCCAAGCTCGCCGAGATCTTCGGCTCGGCGAAGATCCTGCCCGCGACCGTCGAGTTCGTCGACATCGCCGGCATCGTGCGCGGCGCCTCGGAGGGCGAGGGCCTGGGCAACAAGTTCCTCTCGCACATCCGTGAGTCGTCGGCGATCTGCCAGGTGACGCGCGTCTTCCGCGACGAGGACGTGACCCACGTCGAGGGTGAGGTGAACCCCGCCAACGACATCTCCACGATCCAGACCGAGATGATGCTCGCCGACCTGCAGACGGTCGACAAGGCGCTGCCCCGGCTGGAGAAGGAGGCGCGGCTGAAGAAGGAGACCGCGGCGGTGCTCGAGGCGGTCCGCGAGGCCAAGGCTGCGCTGGAGGCCGGTACGCCGGTCATCGCCACGTCGATCGACAAGAGCCTGCTGCGCGAGCTGAGCCTGCTCACCGCCAAGCCCTACATCTATGTCTTCAACTGCGACAGCGACGAGCTCGGCGACGAGGAGCTCAAGCAGAAGATGCGCGACCTGGTCGCACCCTCCGAGGCGATCTTCCTCGACGCGAAGTTCGAGGCCGAGCTGGTCGAGCTCGGCGACGAGGACGAGGCCCGCGAGATGCTCCACGAGATGGGCATCGACGAGCCGGGGCTCGACGTGCTCGCCCGCGTCGGCTTCGACACCCTCGGCCTGCAGACCTACCTCACCGCAGGGCCCAAGGAGACGCGGGCCTGGACGATCCCCAAGGGGGCAACGGCTCCCGAGGCCGCCGGCGTGATCCACACCGACTTCCAGCGTGGCTTCATCAAGGCCGAGATCGTCTCCTTCGACGACCTCGTGGAGGCCGGGTCCATGAACGCCGCCAAGGCCGCCGGCAAGGTGCGCATGGAGGGCAAGGACTACGTCATGCAGGACGGCGACGTCGTGGAGTTCCGCTTCAACGTCTGACCTGCCCCGAGGGACTGGGGATCGAGCGGTGCCGGGAACGCTCGGTTCCGCTACCTTGAGCCGGTGAGCGAACCAGCCCCGGCGCGGCGGTCCGGCCGGTCACGTCCGGCGCGGGTCGGCCAGGCCGTGGCCGCACTCGTGGTCGTGACACTGACAGGCTTCGGCCTCTGGCGGTGGACCCACCCGACCGTCTTCGGGGACCTCGGTGACTCCATCGTCGCGGCTCCGCGACCGGTGGCGAAGGCGGCGTTGTCGAGCACGGTGGTCTTCCCGCAGATCGGCGGTGAGCCCGAGACCGTCACGATCGACGATGCGAGGCCGGTGTTCGGGCGCAACACGGCGGAGGCGACTGCGGCCTTCTTCATCTGCCACCCCAAGGAGAGCGAGAAGCCGGGGATCGGCGCCGTCCACGAGCCGGCCAACTTCTGCAAGGAGCTGGAGCCGGTGGAACCGGGAACGGCGTTCCGCTACGGGCTGGAGCCCGCCAGCGACTACATGATCGTGACCATCACCCCCACTCGACCCGGGGTCGCGCACCTCACCCACATCGAGCTCAGCTACCAGCGCGGAGCCCGGCACTTCTTCCAGCAGGGCACCGAGTCGATCCGCGTCGACCGCAAGGTCGTGGCGGAGTAGGACGTCGACGCTCCGCCCGTCATCTGAACAGGCAGACCGAGCCCGCCCACGCAGCCAGCACGCTCAGCAGTCGACGTTCCGGGCGAACCTGCCTGTCCATCTGACTCAGGGCGTCGGCCGGCTCGTGGACGCCGGGGTGACCTCGAGCTCGGACTCCACGTCGAAGGCGTTCGCCGCTGCCCCGGGGGCGAGACAGTCGCCGAGCGCCTGCCCGGACTCGGTGCGCAGCCAGCAGCTGCGCTCCCGGCGCCTAGCCGGCCGTTTGTCACGCCACGAGACCCCGGCTCACGTAACTATCCGATAACTTCCCCTCCCGGTGCGCGAACGCCTTGCCACCAAGGCTTCTGGGCCTCCCGGGAGGAGTTCCGGGACCCCCGTCGAGGCGCTCTGCGGGGCGCCGACGGGACGATCGGAGAGAGTCGGCGCGTTAGCGTCGGGCACTGACCGAAGCACGATCACACGATCCCGCCACCTCGCGCGGGTCGCCTGACGGAGGCAGAGGATGAAGCGCACGAAGACCCCCAGGACTCCCCGGACCGGCCGGATCCGCACGGCCGCGGCGCTCGGTGCCGCTGCGTTGCTGACCCTGGCAGCGTGCGGAGGCGAGGACGGGGCCGGCGACGGCGGGGCCCGACTCATCAACGACGGTGAGATGGTCGTCGCGATGAGTGGCGAGTTCCGACCCTTCAGCCACTTCGAGAACAACGAGCTGACCGGCTTCGACTACGACATCGCGGTGGCGATCGCCGAGGAGATGGGGCTCGATCTCAAGACCCAGACCGGTGCCTTCGACACCCTGATCCAGGGCGTGAAGAGCAAGCGGTACGACGTGCTGATCGCCTCGATGACGCCGACCGAGGAGCGGGACAAGGCCGTCGACTTCACCGACAGCTACTACACCTCCGGCGCCACCATGTTCGTCCGCAACGACAGCGACTGCGAGGACCCCACGCAGATGAACGAGCCCACCGTGGGCGTGGCCTCGGGGACGACCTACGAGTCGTTCCTCGCCGACGAGGACTGGCCCGGTGAGATCCGGACCTTCAGCTCCGACGTCACCGCGCTGGAGGACGTGGACGCGGGCCGGCTCGACGGGGCGATGACCGACCGTCTGGTGGGGCTGTACCAGATCGACCAGGCCGGTCGTGACCTGCGCGCCTGCGGCGACCCGCTCTACTCCGAGGAGCCGGCGTTCGCGGTCGACGAGGGCAACACCGGGCTCGTCGAGCAGCTCAACGACGCTCTCGCCGCGATCAAGGACGACGGCACCTACGCCGAGATCAGCGAGAAGTGGTTCGGGCAGGACATCTCCTAGGCCATGGGCTTCTTCGAGTACTTCGCCGAGTACGCCCCGCTCTTCGGGGAGGCGACCATCGTCACCCTGCGCCTGACGGCCACCGCGCTGGTGATCGCGATGGTGCTGGGTTCGCTGGTCGCTGCGATGTCGATGAGCTCGGTGGCCGCCCTGCGCTGGCTGGCCACCGGCTTCATCGGCGTCATCCGCGGCACGCCGCTGATCGCGCAGATCTTCGTGCTCTACTTCGGCATCTCCGAGGTGCTGCTCCTGGACGCGTTCTGGGCAGGGTCCCTCGCCCTGGCGGTGCACAACTCGGCCTACATCGCCGAGATCATCCGGTCCGGCTTCCAGTCCGTGCCGGACGGTCTCAACGAGGCGTCTCGCTCGCTGGGCATGTCACGGGTGAAGACCCTGCGCCGGGTGCGGGCGCCGTTGGCACTGCGTGCGATCCTGCCGGTGCTGGGCAGCCAGTTCATCATCGCCGTGAAGGACTCCTCGCTCGTCGCGTTCATCGGCTACAAGGAGCTGTTCCTCACCGCGCGCAACCTCGCGGCGTCGACGTACGAACCACTCACGATGTACCTGATCGTGTCGACCTACTACCTGGCCATCGTCCTGGTCCTCACCTTCCTGGTGAACCGGCTCGAGTACCGCCTCAGCGCACACCGGAGGTGACCGCGTGACCGAGACCCAAGAGTCGCAGGGATGGCCGAGCAGCTCGGACCAGCCGGTGGTCCAGATGCGCGGGATCGTGAAGCGCTTCGGTGACACCGTCGTCCTCGACCACGTCGACCTCGACGTGATGCCCGGCGAGGTGGTCGTGCTGATCGGCCCCTCGGGAGCAGGCAAGAGCACGCTGCTGCGCTGCATCAACGGGCTCGAGCGGATCCAGGAGGGCAGCATCCGGGTCGCAGGTGAGGAGCTGGTCTACGAGGAGAAGCAGCTCAACCACATCCGCAGCCGGATCGGGATGGTGTTCCAGTCCTTCAACCTCTTCCCGCACATGAAGGTCATCGACAACATCACGATGGCTCAGCAGGACGTGCTCGGTCGCTCCCGGGACGAAGCGCGTGCCAAGGCACTGCAGCTCCTCGAGCGTGTCGGGCTGTCCGAGAAGGCGGACGCCTACCCCGACAACCTGTCCGGAGGCCAACAGCAGCGGGTGGCCATCGCGCGAGCACTCGCGATGGATCCGGACGTGATGCTGTTCGACGAGCCCACCTCCGCGCTCGACCCGGAGCTGGTCGGCGAGGTCCTGCAGGTGATGCGGTCCCTGGCCGACGACGGCATGACGATGGTGGTGGTCACCCACGAGATGCGGTTCGCCCGCAGGGCTGCCGACCGGGTGGTGCTGATGGCAGACCGGGGGATCGCGGAGCAGGGCGGCCCGGAGCAGGTGCTCGACCACCCGACGAGCGAGCGCGGCCGAGCATTCCTCCGCGAGCTCACCGAGGACTGAGGCGTGGCCGCGCGAGCACTGACCCGCACCGAGGCGTCGCGGGCCGTGGAACACCTCGGCTGGAGGTACGTCCTCGGCTCGCTCCGGGCGGCGGTCGCGGTCGCCGACCTCGAGCAGGCGGTCGAGGTGCTCGCCGCGGTGGTCCGTCGGTGCGGGCCGGTCGGTGCCGGCCACCTCACCCCCACGCCCCGAGGTGACCGGCTCGACCTGGCGCTGCAGACGCCCGACGCTGCGACGGTCACCGGCCGCGACGTGGAGCTGGCGGAGGAGGTCACCGGCGTGCTCCGCGAGCTCGGCCTCGAGACCGCCCCCGGTGGTCGAGCGCGGTCGGTCCAGGTCCTCGAGATCGCCGTCGACGCCCTCGACATCGCGCGGATCCGGCCGTTCTGGAAGGCGGTGCTCGGCTACACCGACGAGCCCGGGTACGACGGACCGACCGATGCCCTGGTCGACCCGCTGCGCGAGGGGCCGGCCGTGTGGTTCCAGCAGATGGACGAGCCGCGCCCCCAGCGCAACCGGATCCACCTCGACATCTCCGTGCCGCACGACGAGGCCGACGCGAGGATCCGGGCGGCGCTCGACGCCGGGGGAGTGCTGGTGAGCGACGCGCGGGCCAGGGCGTTCTGGGTGCTCGCCGATGCCGAGGGCAACGAGGTGTGCATCACCACCTGGCAGGACCGGGACTGAGCCGGGACCTGCCGCCCGACACGCCCGTGCCCTTCCTGTGGAAAATCCGAGCGGCGCCTTGCCCGCGGTGCAACACTCGAATTCAGGGGGTAAGGCACATGAACTGCTCACACCACATGTGGGACGACCCGACAGGCCCACGATGCACCCGCAGCGACCTCCACGACGAGAGCGCCAGTGGCGGCCACGTGTACGAGTCCTGCGACGGGAGCTTCACCAACCCGAGCGAGATGCTCGAGCCCAAGCACTGAGCGCAGGGCCGTAGGGACCTCCGGCCCTGCCACCTCGACCGAGGTGGGAGCACGATCGAGCCATGGCGCGACGTACGACGAAAGCCGCGGAGAGCAGCGACCAGCGGCACGGGATGCTGCAGGCCAGCATCGACGTCTTCCTCGACCGCACTCGTGCGGTCGCCGAGCTGATGGCCAACGTGGGCAGCGGTGCGCTCGGGATCGTGCCTGAACCGGTGCCGTCCGCGGTGACCCGGATGCTCTCCTCGCTGCGCCAGCTCGCCGAACAGGCGCCCCCGCTGACCGCCGAGGTCGGCGTGCTCATCGAGGAGGTGCACGCCAAGCGGCTGAGCATCCAGGCACTCCAGGCGGAGCTGGCCGCGCTCGACCACCAGCTCGAGGTGCTGGAGCGGACGCTGGCGCCGGTGGAGGCGTGGACCAAGCACTGGGAGCGGCTGCAGCGCTCGCTCACCGAGTCGTTGTCGCTGCCGAAAGGATGAGCCGCCGGGGACACACCTTGGCGACGACCCCGCAACGGCCTGGTAACGATCCCGGGCAAACCAGGCATTTGGTTTGACTGTCAATTTTCGCCCCGCCTAGCGTCGAGCGCTCACGAACGACTGCGGCGATGAGCCGCGTTCGGCGTATGCACGATCCACGTTGAGCGTTGCTCTGTCCCCGGTCGACCGACTTCCGAGCAACGAACAAGGGGTAAACGTGTCTACGCATCCTTCTCGACCGGCCCGCCGGGCACTGGCCCTCGGCGGAGCCGTCGCCTCCATCGGCCTCCTCGCAGCGTGCAGCCAGACCGAGCCGGGCACCGGCGCCTCGACGGACGCCGGGACCACCCTGGAGCGGGTCCAGGACGACGGCGTGGTCAAGGTGGGCTTCGCCAACGAGCGCCCCTACGCCTTCCAGGACGGGGGTGACCTGGTCGGCGAGGCGCCCGCCGTGCACGGCTACATCTTCGAGCAGCTCGGGATCGAGACCCTCGAGCCGAACCTGTTCGAGTTCAACGCGCTCATCCCGGCGCTGAACTCCGAGCGCGTCGACGTGGTCACCGCCGGCATGTTCATCACTCCGGAGCGGTGCGAGCAGGCCGACTTCTCCAACCCGGAGTACGTCGCGACCACGGCGCTGCTCGTGCCGAAGGGCAACCCGAAGGGGCTCTCGGACTACGCCTCCGTCGCCGACAGCGGCGCCAAGCTCGCGGTGATGAACGGCGCGGTCGAGGTCGAGCAGGCGCGCGGCAACGACATCGCCGACAAGCAGCTGCAGATCGTGGCCGACCAGCAGGCGGGCCTGGATGCGGTGAAGTCCGGTCGCGCGGACGCGTTCGCGCTGACCAGCATCTCGCTGAGGGCGCTCGCCGAGAGTGACAGCAGCGTCGAGGTCGCCGAGGCGTTCATCCCCGTCGTGGACGGCGTCGAGCAGATCGGTGCGGGGGCTGCGGTCTTCCGGCAGGGCGACGACGACCTGCGCGAGGCGTTCAACGAGGAGCTGAAGAAGATCCTCGAGGACGGCACCTGGCTGGAGCTGGTGGAGCCCTACGGCTTCACCGAGGCCGAGAAGCCCGACCCCGACCTCACCGCCGAAGAGCTCTGCAAGGGCTGACCGGCCCGTGCTCGAGGATCTCGTCGACGCCGGCCCCCTCCTCCTCGAGGGGGCCGGCGTCACCCTGCTGTACACGGTCATCGGTGCGCTCGCGGCCCTGGTGATCTCCTTCGCCCTCGGCTTCATGTCGATCTCCGGCTCGGTCGTCGTACGCGCCACCTCGCGCGTGGTCGTGGAGTTCTTCCGTGGCACCTCGCTGGTGGTCCAGCTGCTGTGGATCTACTTCGTGCTGCCCCAGCTGGGCTTCCGGCTCGAGACGATGGTCGCCGCCACGGTGGCGTTCGGGCTCAACTTCGGGGCCTACGGCTCCGAGGTCGTGCGTGGAGCGATCGACTCGGTGCCGAAGGCGCAGTGGGAGGCCACCACCGCACTGAGCCTGGGCCGGTGGCGGCGGATGCGCCGGGTGATCCTGCCGCAGGCGCTCCCGGAGATGGTCCCGCCGTTCGGCAACCTGTGGATCCAGATCCTCAAGAGCTCCTCGCTGCTGTTCATGATCTCGATCACCGAGCTCACCCAGCAGGTGCAGCGGGCGCGCTTCGACCTCGGCAGCGTGACTGCCTTCGGTCTCGCGCTGGTCGTGTACTTCGTGCTTGCCCAGCTGCTCGCGGCGGTGACCCGGTGGGTGGAGAACCGCGCCGCCGCCAGGGTCGGTCGTGGACCCAAGGCCGTGACGGTCCAGGCGGTCCCGGCGGGAGGCACGGCATGAACGAGCGTTCACGCTGGAGCTGGGAGTTCGCCTGGGAGGTCCTGCCGCGGCTGCTGGAGGCCTTCGTCAAGTACACCCTCGGCATCACCGTCGCGGCGACTGCGGTCGCGCTCGTCGTCGGTCTCGCGCTGGCGCTCGGGCGCCGGTCGCACCTCAAGGCGGTCGCGTGGCCGTCGTACGGCTTCGTGGAGTTCGTGCGCAGCACGCCGATCCCGATCCAGCTGTTCTTCGTGTACTTCGGCATGCCCGCGATCGGTCTGCGGCCGAGCGCCCTGGTCACGGGCATCGCCGTCCTCGGGCTGCACTACGCGGCGTACATGTCCGAGGTCTACCGGGCCGGCATCGACGCGATCCCCAAGGGCCAGTGGGAGGCGTGCACGGCGCTCTCGCTGCCGCGCCGGCGGGTCTGGCAGGCGGTGATCCTCCCGCAGGTGGTCCGCCGGATCCTGCCGTCGATCGGCAACCAGGCGATCGCCCTGTTCAAGGAGACGCCGTTCCTGATCGTGATCGGCGTGGCCGAGATGGTGACGGTGGCCAACCAGGTCGGCTCTCAGAGCTTCCGGTTCATCGAGCCGATCACCATCGCCGGTCTGATCTTCCTCGCGGCGAGCTACCCCACGTCCGTCCTGATGCGAAAGCTGGAGAACCGCCTTGCCCACTGACAGCACACCCACAGCCGGCGCCGAGCCGATCATCCGTTTCGAGAACGTGGTCAAGCGGTTCGGGGACCTCACCGTCCTCGACGGCATGAACTTCTCGGTCGCCCCGGGCGAGCGCGTCACGCTCATCGGGCCGTCGGGGTCGGGCAAGACCACGATCCTGCGGCTGGTGATGACCCTGGAGAAGGTCACCGACGGGGTGATCTGGGTGCACGGGGAGCCGCTCAGCCACGAGGACAAGGGCGGCAGGCTCGTGCCCGCCTCGGACGGTTACCTGCGTGAGAAGCGCAAGCGGATCGGCATGGTCTTCCAGCAGTTCAACCTGTTCCCGAACATGACGGTGATCGAGAACATCATGGAGGCGCCGGTCTCCGTCCTGGGGTTGAGCAAGGACGAGGCGCGGACGCGTGGCGAGGAGCTGCTCGCCAAGGTCGGGATGAGCGACTTCGTCGACGCCCACCCGACGAAGCTGTCCGGTGGTCAGCAGCAGCGGGTCGCGATCGCGCGGGCGCTCGCGATGGAACCCGACATCCTGCTGCTCGACGAGGTCACCTCCGCGCTGGACCCGGAACTGGTCGTCGACGTGCTCAACGTGCTCCGCGACATCGCACAGACCACCGACATCACGATGCTGATCGTCACCCACGAGATGCACTTCGCCCGTGACGTGTCGGACCGGGTGATGATGTTCGACCGCGGCGTGATCGTCGAGGAGGGGTCGCCGGAGAAGATCTTCAACGACCCCGACCACCAGCGCACCCGGGCCTTCCTCAGGGCGGTCCTCGAGGAGCGCTGAGCGCGAGCCCGGACCGGTCAGTCGCCGCCGAGCCCCTCGTCCCGGGCCCGGATGATCGCCGCGGACCGGTCGGGTGCGCCGATCTTGGCGAGCACGTTCGCGACGTGGTTGCGCACGGTCTTGGGACTGAGCACCAGACGCCGCGAGATGGTGGTGTTGTCGAACCCGCGGGCGACCAGATCGAGCACCTCGCGCTCCCGGTCGGTCAGCTCGGGGAACGGCAGCCGCACCGCCGTCCGTCCGGCCACCAGCACCGACATCGCCCGGGCGGCCACCTTGGGACCCAGGATCATCTCGCCGTTGGCCACCGCTCGCACGGCGCGCTCGACCTCCTCGGGCGAGGCGCCCTTGAGCAGGTAGCCGCGGGCCCCCGCACGCACCGAGGCGACCACCGACTCGTCGTCCTCGCGCATCGTGATCACCAGGACCTTCAGCTCCGGGCGCCGGCGGACCAGCTCGCGGGTGGTCTCGGTGCCGGAGTCCTCGCCGAGGTGCAGGTCCATCAGCACCACGTCGACGGTGTCACAGGCGAGTGCGAGCGCCTCCTGCTGCGACGCAGCCTGGCCCACCACCTCGATGCCGGGCAGCGAGGCCAGCAGGGCGGCCATGCCGAGCCGGAACACCGGATGGTCGTCGACGATCGCGACCCGGACGACCTCAGTCATGGACACCCACCGGCAGCGGCAGCAGCGCACGCACCCGGGTACCGCCACGGTCACCGGGCTCCACGTGCAGCTCCCCGCCCTGCTCCTCGGCGCGCTCCCGCATCGACCTGCTGCCGACCCCGGGCCGTGCGTCGGCTGCGATCCCGACGCCGTCGTCCTCGACCGCGACGAGCAGCCGGGCATCGCTGACCCCTGCCGTCACCAGGCACCGCGTGGCGGCACTGTGCCGGGCGACGTTGGTGAGTGCCTCGCTGAGGATGCCGTACGCCGCCGCCGCGACCTGCTGTCCGAGCCCCTCCAACCGGCCGATCCGCAGATCCACCAGAAGGCCGTCCTCGGCGTGGCGGGCGCGCAGCTCCTGCAGTGCGGCGCCGAGCCCGAGTTCGTCGAGCACCGGGGGCAGCAGGCTGTGCGAGAGCGACCGGACGTCGGCGACCCGCTGGTCGAGCTCGGTCTGCAGCGCGGTGAGGAGCTCGGCCGCGGCCGCCGGATCGGACTCGAGCAGGTTCCGGGCCCCTTGGAGGCCGAGGCGCAGCCCGGCCAGCGAGGGTCCGAGCCCGTCGTGGATCTCCCGGCGGATCACCCGCCGTTCCTCCAGCCGGGCGCTGGCCAGCCGCGCGCGAGCCGCCTCCACGTCGTGGGCTGCGCGGGCCACGGCAACGGCGGTCGCGACGACGGCCGCGAGGTCGCGCAGGGTCTGTTCGCCGCGGGGGTCGAGACGCTCGCCGGGCGGCAGGGTGGCCTCGAGCCTGCCGACCGGCAGCCCCCGGTGGAGCAGCTGTACGACGGTCGGCGTCGGCCCGGGCTCGCCCCAGGTGACGGCCGGCAACCCGTCGGGGACCACAGCCACGGAGCGGAGGCGCATCGCGCTGCCGATGTCCTGGGCCAGGCCGAGCAGCAGCTCCTCCGCGGTTCCCGCGGCACCCAGCTGCGAGCCCAGCCGGCGCACGACCTGGGCCGGGTCGGCCCCGCCGAGCCGTGGACCAGGCGGTGCACGTGCCGTTGGAGGCGCAACCGGGCCGGCTGCACCGCGACCGCGACCGCGCCTGCGGCCACGAGGTGGGCAGTGCCCTCGCCGGGGAGCACCCGGGTCAGCGCGAGTGTGACACCCAGGTACAGCCCGACGAGCAGGACGGTGAGCAGCCCGGCCACGACCGCGCGGCTGACCAGCAGGTCCAGGCCCCACATCCGGCCGCGGAGCACCGCGACCAGCACGGCCGCCGGGAACACCGCCTGCGAGGCGAGGTGGAGCGCCGGCGTGGTCCAGATCGGCAGCGGCAGCATCCCCCACGGCAGCGCGAGCGGGATGAACGAGATCGCCAGGATCGACGTACCCAGGGCCAGCCAGCCGAGCCCGTTGCGCTCCGCGACCGGACCGCGCCGGTGCCGCCACTCCGCCTCGGCCGCTGCGGCAAGGCCGACCGTCACCGCGGCGGCGAACAGCCACACCCCCTGGGCGGAGGGGAGGAAGATGCGCATCGCGGTCACCGCCACCGTGATCGCCGCCCCGGCGACTGCGCCCCAGACGGCGGCACCGAGCCGGTGGTTGCGGACCAGCCACGGGACCACGAGGAACAGCGACAGGGTGCCGGGGACCCAGGCGATGCCCTGCAGCGGGGCCAGCGGCTCCGCGAACGCCAGGCCGGGGTGGCGGCCGGCGGCCATCCCGGCGCCGAAGCCCAGTGCGGCCAAGCCGCCGCCCAGCGCTGCCACCGCGAGGATCCAGGCAACCGGATGACGTCGACGCGCCAGGATCAGAGAGCCGACCGTGCCGTACACGCAGGCGACGGTCACGTCGACGAGGAAGAACCAGAGACCGTCGTTCACCGGTGGCCGACCGCTGACCAGGAGCACGGTCGCGAGCACGGCGAGGCCCCAGGCGGCCACGGCGATCGCCGTGGCCGCCCGGGGCATTCCGTCGCGGAGAGGCCGGTTGTCCTCGGCCGCGGCGTTGGCGTCCATGGCGCCGGACTGTACGGCCTCCGCGCGGACCGCGTGCGCGATTTCCTGCTGGTCCAGGTCACCGCGCCGAGCGGTCAGCTGCGGCGAACCCGAGCGCGGTCACCAGCAGCCACAGCGGTCCGGTCATGCCGGCCATGTACTGCAGCGGGGAGATGCCGAGTGCCAGGGTCAGCCCGCCGAGCACGGCGCCGACCAGCCCGATCCAGCGCGGAGCGGCGGAGTGGCGCAGCGCCGCGACCGCGACGGCCACCCCGGCGACGCCGGCGCCCACCCACAGCCACGGGATGGTGCCGACCCAGTGGTTGAAGAACACCGCGCTCTCCGGCAGGAGACCGGTCTCGCCGCCGTCCTGCACCCCGAAGATGAACTCGGTGTTCAGGCCGGCGCCGAGCAGTCCGGCGACGGCGGTGAGGCCGAGCCCGGTCGCGGCCACGTCGGGAAGCAGGCTTCCGGACGGTGCCTGCGCCGCGAGCCGCCGGCGCAGCCCCGCGGCGAACACCAGCAGGGTGACCACGCAGACCATGGTGGCGACGTGGAAGACCAGCAGGTTGGGGGTGAGCTCGGCGAGCCTCGCGACGATCGCGTCGGGCTGTCCGGCGAGGCTCTCGTCGTACACCGCGTCGACGGTCATCGAGGCGGCGATGCCGGTGATCCCGGCGATGCCGGCACCGATGCCGGCGAAGGTCCAGCCGCGTCCCGGGGCAGGCTGGTGGTGACTCGTGACCGTCGTGCGGTCTGCGACCTGGGTGTAGGTCATCTCGGTACTCCTTCGGTGATCAGGGCTTGTGACCACGAGGTTCGTGCGCCCGGCGTCCCGGGTGGTAGGGCGCGGTGTCCCGACCTTCCGGGCAGCTGCTCCGGGCGGCTGGCAGAGTGGACCTCCAGGCCGAACCGAGGAGGAGACGTGCGCGCTGTAGTCGTCGAGCAGACCGGGGGACCCGAGGTGCTGCTGGTCAAGGACCTCGAGCCGCCGGTGCCGGGACCGGGAGAGGTGCTGGTCGAGGTCGCCGCGGCCGGGGTGAACTTCATCGACATCTACAAGCGCACCGGCGTCTACGCCATGGAGCTGCCGTTCGTCAGCGGCAGCGAAGGCGCCGGGCGGGTGAGCGCGCTGGGTGAGGGCGTCACCGGGGTCGCCGTCGGCGATCCTGTCGCGTGGGCGATGGTCGACGGCGGCGGGTACGCCGAGCAGGTGGTCGTGCCGGCCGACCGCGTGGTGCCGGTCCCCGACGGGACCGACCTGGAGACGGCGGCGGCGGTCATGCTGCAGGGGATGACCGCGCAC
The DNA here is from genome assembly GCF_054781215.1 of Nocardioides pakistanensis. Classification (NCBI taxonomy): domain Bacteria; kingdom Bacillati; phylum Actinomycetota; class Actinomycetes; order Propionibacteriales; family Nocardioidaceae; genus Nocardioides; species Nocardioides pakistanensis. Next base: position 143,585 of record NZ_BAAGUV010000033.1, read on the forward strand.
TTCCTCAGCGAGTCGACCTACCCGGCCCGGGCAGGACAGACCGCCCTGGTGCACGCAACCGCCGGCGGCGTCGGCCTGCTGCTCACCCAGATGCTGTCCGCCAAGGGCGTGCGCGTGATCGGCACGACCTCCACCCAGGAGAAGGAGGACCTCGCCCGCCGGGCGGGCGCCGACGAGGTGGTCCGTTACACCGAGACCGACCTCGTGGAGGAGGTACGCCGGCTCACCGGCGGCCGCGGCGTCGACGTGGTGTACGACGGGGTCGGCCGGGCCACCTTCGACGCCGGCCTGGACGTGCTCGTGCCACGCGGGATGATGGTGCTGTTCGGAGCCGCCAGCGGGCCGGTGCCGCCGCTGGACCCGCAGGTACTCAACAGCAAGGGCTCGCTGTACCTCACCCGGCCGTCACTGACCCACTACATCGCGACCCGCGAGGAGCTCCTCGAGCGAGCCGGGGCGGTCCTGGGCCAAGTCGCCTCCGGTGCGCTGGACGTCCGGGTGGGGAGTCGGTACTCCCTCGAGGAGGCCGGCCGGGCCCACGAGGACCTCGCCGGCCGGCGCACCACCGGGAAGCTGCTCGTCGTCCCCTGAGCAGGCGATGTGTTCTGTCGGTGGTCGGTGCCAGAGTCGGTCACATCCGAGACCGTCAGCCACGGAAGGGCAGCCGATGACCACACGCGACACCAACTGGCCCGAGGGCACCCCCTGTTGGGTGGACCTCGCGGTCGACGACCTGGCGAAGGCTCGGGCCTTCTACTCTCGCCTGTTCGGCTGGGAGATCGAGGAGGGCTCCAGCGAGCACGGCGGCTACGCCAACTGTCTCAAGGACGGGCGCAGGGTGGCCGGGATGGCGCCGAAGGAGGACCAGGCCCAACCGACCGCGTGGACGACGTACCTCGCCAGCGACGACGTCGACGCCACCCTGGCGAAGGTGCGTGACGCCGGCGGCCAGGTGCTCATGCCCGGCACCGACGTCCCCGGGGTGGGCAGGTTCGCGCTGTTCGCCGACCCCGGTGGGGCCGTGACCGGGCTGTGGCAGGGCGCGTCCCACACCGGGTTCCAGCTCGCCAACGAGCCGGGCTCGGTGACGTGGGACGAGCATTTCTCCCGAGCCTGGAAGCAGTGCCAGGACTTCTACGCCACCGTGCTCGGCTGGACCTACGACGACATGTCCGCCGAGGGCTTCGAGTACGCCGTGTTCAAGGTCGGCGGCGAGGTGGCCGGCGGGATCGGGCAGATCGCGCCACCGATGCCCGACGACCTGCCACCGCACTGGGCGACGTACTTCAAGGTCGCGGACGCCGATGCCACGGTCGCCGAGCTGAAGCGCCTGGGCGGGTCGGTCGCGCGGGAGCCATGGGACACCGAGTTCGGTCGGATGGCGGCCGTGGAGGACGACCAGGGCGCCTTCTTCATGGTGATGGCCGACCCCGCCGGCTGACGCAGCGCGAGGTCAGCTGCGCAGGTAGGAGGCGCCGTTGACGTCGATGATCGTGCCGGTGGAGAAGCGTGCCCCCTCCGAGGCGAGCCAGAACACCGCCGAGGCGACCTCCTGCGGCTTGGCGACCCGGCCGTAGGGCGACTGCGCGCGGACGGCGTCGCCGCCGGGGCCGTCGAGCACCTCGCGCGCCATCTCGGTCTGCACGAAGCCCGGTGCGACGGCCGCGACCCGGATGTCGTGCGGGGCCAGCGCGAGCGCCATGGACTGGGTGAACGCGTTGAGCCCGGCCTTCGACGCACCGTAGGCCGGGTTGTTCGGCTCGCCGCGGAACGCTCCGCGGCTGGTCACGTTGACCACCGCGCCACCGCCGGCGGCGACCAGGTGCGGCAGCGCGCAGAACGTCGCGTTCGCGGCACCGGTCAGGTTGGTCGCCAGCGTGCGGGCCCAGGACGCCTGCCAGTCCTCGTAGGACGTCTCCAGCGGCGGGTGGGCGAGGAACACGCCGGCGTTGTTGACCAGCACGTCGAGCCCGCCGAGCTGCTCGGCGGCGGAGTCCACCGCCGCCTTCACCGCCGCGGGGTCGGCCATGTCGGCCTGCACGACCACGTGCCCCTCACCCGGCAGCCCCGCGGCGACGGCCTCCGCCTCCGTCCGGGACCTGCCGTAGTGCACTGCGACCCGGTCACCGGCCTCGGCGAAGGTGCGCGCGATCTCTCGACCGATCCCGCGGGAGGCTCCGGTGACCAGCACCCGGCGGCCGGTCGTGCTGCTCGTCGGGCCGTTCATCGGGCGATCTCCGTCACCGCGGTCAGCAGCCGGTCGACGTCGTCGTCGTTCGTGTACGGCGCCAGGCCGGCGCGCACCGCGCCCGCGTCACCGAGGCCCATCCACCGGACCGCCTCGATCGCGTAGAAGTGGCTGGCCGGGGCGTTGATCCCGCGCTCGGCGAGCGCCCGGTAGACCTCGACCGGAGTGTGCCCCTCGACGGAGAACAGCGCGGTGGGCGTACGACGGGCAGGGGAGCCGTGCAGGGTCACCGCATCGATCGAGCGCAGCCCCTCGCGCAGCCGGCGGAACAGCCGCTCCTCGTGCGCCTCCACGGCGTGCATCGACTGCACCACCCGGCTGCGGCGGCCCGGCGCGTCGGAGGCGAGACCGGCGATGAAGTCCACGGCGGCGGCGGTGCCGGCGAGCAGCTCGTAGGGCAGGGTGCCGAGCTCGAACCGTTCGGGCACGTCGTTGCTCGACGGCAGCAGCTTGTCGGGCCAGACCTCGGCGAGCAGCTCCGGCGCGGCGGCGAGCACGCCGTGGTGGGGCCCGAGGAACTTGTAGGGCGAGCAGGCGTAGAAGTCCGCGCCGATGTGCTCGAGGTCGACCGGGACGTGGGGGGTGAGGTGCACCCCGTCGACGTGGACCAGCGCACCCACCTCGTGTGCCGCCTCCGAGATCGCGGTGAGGTCCGGCCGGGTGCCGAGGATGTTGGAGGCGCCGGTGACCGCGACCAGCCGGGTGCGCTGCGACAGCTGCGCGCGCACGTGGTCGACGGTGAGCTCGGCGGTCTCCTTGTCGAACTCCGCCCAGCGCACGGTGGCGCCGACCGCCTCGGCCGCGATCACCCACGGCCGGATGTTGGCGTCGTGGTCCAGCCGGGTCACCACCACCTCGTCGCCGGGTACCCACTGCCTGGCCAGCGCCCGGGCCAGGTCCATCGTCATCTGGGTCATCGACCGGGCGAACACCACGCCGTCAGGGGTGCCGCCGAGCAGGTCCGCCATCGCGGACCTGGCCTCCGCGACGACCTGGTCCGCACGGCGCTCGGCGGCGGTGACCGTGCCGCGGTTGGAGATCCCGCAGGTCAGGGTGTCGGCGACCGCCTGGGCGACCTCGCGCGGCACCTGCGTGCCGCCGGGGCCGTCGAAGTAGGCGACCCCGTCTGCGAGGGCGGGGAAGGACGAGCGGATGCGGGCGACGTCGAGCTCCATGCCGACATCCTGCCCGACGGGCCTAGCGGAGCACGGTGCGGCCGACGTGGCGGAGCATCGCCACCACGACGAGTGCCCAGGCCGCCAGCGCGACCCACAGCTCGGCGTTGCCGATCGCCTCCACCACGGGCAGGTCGTCGGCCCGGCCGAGGTAGATGCCGGCGACGCCGTACATGCCGAGCGGGAAGATGATGCTCCACAGCGTCGCCTCGTAGCGCAGCGGCACCTTGCGCCGGACATGACGCCACCAGCCCGCCGCGACCAGCACCGGGATCAGCCAGGTGGCGAAGGCCCAGAGCACCACCGCGAGGCCCGCGATCAGGTCGCGGGTGGCGTCCACCATCGGCGCGTCGGCCATCTCCACGATCCGCGCGCCGGCGAGCACGGTGATCGCCAGCGCACCCATCGAGACCCAGTACGGCGGCGTGAGCTCCTCGGGCCCGAACGGGTAGAGCATCAGCCGCAGCGAGACCAGGATGCCCGCCGCCGCATAGAGGAAGACGCCCACCGACCACGACATCACCGCGAGCAGCGCGAGCTCGCGGCGGGCCCCGTCGAAGACCGGCTCGATCGTGGCCGCCGCGACTGCGACCGACTGGCTGGCGACCACCCAGATGAACCAGGTGCCGTTCGCGGTGACCAGCATCGGCCGCTCCGCGTGGCCGAGCACCGCCGTCCACGGCACCACGTAGCCCAGCACCAGCCACGCCAGGCCGGACAGCACCAGCAGAGTCGCCGTCGCCCACGGCAGGTCGCTCATGCCGAGCCGGACGCCGAGCACGTTCGTGCCGGCGACGAAGGTGAAGAACCCGAACGCCCGGCGCGGGTCCATGAAGTCCTCACGGACCGCTGCGGGGAAGGACACCAGCCGCCACACGTTCAGCCCGAGCAGCACCAGGAAGGCCGCGAGGCAGGCGCCGAGGAGCAGCTCCGAGAGCAGCGTGCGGCCCTTGAGCTGCAGCCCCACCGAGATGATCCCGCTGGCCATCACCAGCGCGAAGTAGCCGGGAGTGAGGGTCTCGACGGCCCGGCGGGTGCGGTCCATGACTGCGGTGGCCACCCGCGCAGGCTACCGGTCTCAGCTCGCCGGGTACTGGTTCTGCTGCAGCAGACGCGCGAGGTGCGCGGCGTTCGCGGCGAGGGTCTTGGTGGTCTGCGCGGTCTTCTCCGGGCGCGGGTCCTTGTCCTGGTAGTCGATGCCCTGCATCGCCTCGCCGACCCAGTAGGTCACCCCGTTCGCGGGGATCGTGAACCCGACGTCGTTGAGCGCCTGGTAGACCTCCGCGCTTACGTGGTGGGCGCCGTCCTCGTTGCCCACCACCGCGACCCCGGCGACCTTGCCGTAGGTGAGCATCCGGCCCTCGTCGTCGCTCTCGCCGAGCTCGGCGTCGAGCCGCTCCAGGACCATCTTGCACACCGCCGAGGGCTGCCCCATCCAGATCGGGGTCGCGACGACCAGGATGTCGGCGGCCAGCATCTTCTCCCGGATCGTCGGCCAGCCGTCGCCGTCACCCTCGTCGGTCTGCACCCCGAACTTCACCTGGTGGTCGACGACCCGCAGCATCTCGCCGCGGACGTCGTGCTCGGCGAAGGCGGCGATCAGCTCGTCGCCGAGGACCTCGGTGCTCGATGCCGTCGGGGCGGGCTTCAGCGTGCAGTTCAGGACGAGTGCGTCGAGAGTGCTCATGACAGGAGCGTGCCCGCCGTACCGGTTCTTCATGCCCCGGACCGGCCCCAAGGGCGCGTAGGGGACCATGGAGGCGATGACTCTCACCGACCTGCTCCCCGCCCCCGACCTCGCGAACGGTCCGGGCGCGGACCCCGACGAGCTGCTCGAGGCGTTCACCGGCTGGACCGCCGCGAGGGGGATCACGCTCTACCCCGCGCAGGAGGAGGCGCTGATCGAGCTGCTCACGGGTGCCAACGTCATCCTCGCCACGCCCACCGGCTCCGGGAAGAGCCTGGTCGCCGCCGGCGCGCACTTCGCGGCGCTGGCCGAGGGCCGGCGCACCTACTACACCGCGCCGATCAAGGCCCTGGTGAGCGAGAAGTTCTTCGCGCTGTGCGAGATGTTCGGCGCGGACAAGGTCGGGATGATGACCGGCGACGCCAGCGTCAACGCGCAGGCGCCGATCATCTGCTGCACCGCCGAGGTGCTGGCCAACCAGGCGCTGCGCGAGGGCGAGCACGCCGACATCGGCCAGGTGGTGATGGACGAGTTCCACTTCTACTCCGAGCCCGACCGCGGCTGGGCCTGGCAGGTGCCGCTGCTCGAGCTGCCGCAGGCGCAGTTCCTGCTGATGTCGGCCACGCTCGGCGACGTGTCGTTCTTCCGCGAGGACCTGACCCGCCGCACCGGTCGGGAGACCGCGGTCGTCGCGCACTCCGAGCGGCCGGTGCCGTTGAGCTACTCGTGGGCGCTGACCCCGCTGCACGAGACGCTCGAGGAGCTGCTCAGCACCCACCAGTCGCCGGTCTACGTCGTGCACTTCACCCAGGCCGCGGCACTGGAACGCGCACAGGCCTTGATGAGCATCAACGTGTGCAGCCGCGAGGAGAAGGACAAGATCGCCGAGCTGATCGGCGACTTCCGGTTCAGCAAGGGGTTCGGCAAGACCCTGTCCCGGCTGGTGCGGCACGGGATCGGCGTGCACCACGCCGGGATGCTGCCGAAGTACCGTCGCCTCGTCGAGCAGCTCGCCCAGGCCGGCCTGCTCAAGGTGATCTGCGGCACCGACACCCTCGGGGTCGGGATCAACGTGCCGATCCGCACCGTGGTGCTCACCGGCCTGACCAAGTACGACGGTCGCCGGCAGCGGTTGCTCAAGGCTCGCGAGTTCCACCAGATCGCCGGACGCGCGGGACGTGCCGGCTACGACACCTCCGGGGCGGTCGTCGTGCAGGCCCCCGACCACGTGATCGAGAACCACAAGGCGCTGCAGAAGGCCGGCGACGACTCGAAGAAGCAGCGCAAGGTGCAGCGCAAGAAGCCACCCGAGGGTTTCGTGACGTGGACCGAGGACACGTATCAGCGGCTGGTGGCCGCCGAGCCCGAGCCGCTGCAGAGCCGGATGCGGGTCACGCACGGGATGCTGCTCAACGTGATCGCCCGCGAGGGCAACCCGTTCGCGGCGATGCGCAAGCTGCTGCGCGACAACCACGAGGACGGCCGGTCGCAGGTCCGGCTGGTCCGCCGAGCGGTCGCGATCCACCGCGAGCTGCTCGCCGCCGGCGTGGTGGAGAAGGTGGAGCCGCCGGCCCCGGACGGCCGGACGGTCCGCCTCGTCGAGGACCTGCAGCTCGGGTTCGCGCTCAACCAGCCGTTGTCGACGTACGCCCTGGCCACCTTGGAGACGCTCGACCCGGAGTCACCGACCCACGCGCTCGACGTGGTCTCGGTGATCGAGGCGACGCTGGAGGACCCGCGACCGGTGCTCGGCGCGCAGGAGTTCAAGGCCCGCGGCGAGGCGGTCGGCGAGATGAAGGCCGACGGCATCGAGTACGACGAGCGGATGGAGCTGCTCGAGGACGTCAGCTATCCCAAGCCGCTGGAGGAGCTGCTCGAGCACACCTACGAGGTCTACCGCCGCACCCACCCGTGGATCGGGGAGAGCCCGGTCTCGCCGAAGTCGGTGGTCCGCGACATGTACGAGCGCGCGATGACCTTCGGGGAGTACGTCGCGTTCTACAACCTGGCCCGGTCCGAGGGGATCGTGCTGCGCTACCTCGGCGACACCTACAAGGCGCTGCGGCAGACCGTGCCCGACAGCATGCGCACCGACGAGCTCGCCGACCTCGTCGAGTGGCTGGGCGAGACCGTGCGGCAGACCGACTCCAGCCTGCTCGACGAGTGGGAGGAGCTCACCCACCCCGGCGAGACGTCGGAGGACCTGGTGCAGGCACAGGCGCGCCCGGCCACGCCGAGGCCGATCACCGCCAACGAGCGGTCCTTCCGGGTACTGGTGCGCAACGCGATGTTCCGCCACGTCGAGCTCGTCGCCCGCCGCAACCACGACGAGCTCGCGGCGCTGTCCGAGGGCAGCGGGCCGGACGCGGAGGGGTGGCGCGAGCAGGTCGAGGCGTACTTCAAGGAGCACGACACCGTCGACACCGGCCCGGACGCCCGCGGCCCGCACATGCTGCTGGTCGAGAAGGACGGACGCACCTGGCGGGTGCAGCAGATCCTCGGCGACCCCGAGGGCGACCACGACTGGCGGATCCTCGCCGAGGTCGACCTCGACGCCTCCGACGAGGCGGCCGAGCTGGTCCTCCGCGTCGACGGGCTCGTCCAGCTCTGATGGGGCTCAGCAGCCAGCGGCCGTGCCGTCGAACATGCAGCTAGGCCGTGCGACGGTGCGTCACCTGCGGTTTTGCGGCCGCGGGGACGCTGGCTGCATGTTCGACGGGGCGCGGGCCCGGCTCGCGGGCAACGCGGCCGGCAACACACAGCAGGCCCGCGCTCGTCGTGCGCATGCTGTGCATCCCACGTCCGCCTGCCAGTGGCGAGAACCACCGTCCTTGCGGAAGGGTGCTCAAGGAAGCCGGTGAGTCCCCAGAGGACACTTCTCGGTCAGATGCCTTCCTCGGGGGCGATCAGGCCGTCCTCGATCGCCCGCTGGCGCAGCTCCATCCGGGTGGAGGCCGGCCGGCCCGCCTCGGCGTACCTCTTGCGGATCCGCGACAGGTAGGTCTTCACCGACTCCACGCTGACCGGGGGAGTCAGCGCCTTCGCGGTCTCGGCGTACTTCATGCCGGTCGCGTAGAGCCGCAGCACCTCGGTCTCGCGCTGGGTCAGGTCCACGGCGTGGTTGGCGTCGGGCGGCACCCAGGTCTGGCCCTGCGCGACGGCGACGATCGCGCGCAGCAGCCGGATCGCCGGGTCGTTCTTCCACACGAGCCCGCGGGCGGCGGAGCGGGCCAGGATCGGGGAGGCCTCGCGGTGTGACCGGTCGGCGTGGAGGAGCACCGTCCAGCCGAGCTGGTCGCAGGTGCGGATGTTCTCCTCGGGGTGCGAGCCGTCGTGGAGTCGTACGTCGAGCAGCACCACGTCGATCTCGCGGCGGGTGCGGATCAGCCCGGCCACGCTGTCGGCGCCGGCGACGAACCGGGCGGGGGAGTTGGGGGTCGAGAGCAGCGCGCGCACCCCGGCCACGAGAAGGTCGTGGTCGTCGACGACGCCGACTCTGATCCGTCCCCCCGCGTCCATGCAGTCTCCCCCCGGAGGTGTGGCGCCCCTCCCATCCCGAGCACGAGCGCCCTGTGCGGGGAGCGTACCGCCGTGCGGGAGAGGCGAGGGCCTATTTCCCCTGCCTTGGGGAGCACTCGGACGGGCCTCGAAGTTTTACGCGGGCTAGGTCCGGCTTTGTCCGGTTACGCGGCTCTCGGAGGGGTTTGCCTCAACAATTTTGACGATTACCCGGGGCCTGCGGCTGCCCATCATCGAGGCATGCAGCTCGTCCAGTTTCACACCTTGTGCACCGGGCTCCAGGGCAACGCGTCGCCGGCCGCGGCACCTGCGCTCGCCGGGAAGGAGCGCGTCCTGCGAGACCTGCTCGAGCAGAGCGGCGCCTTCGTCTCGGTCGAGGTCGAGCACACCGACGACCCGGACCGGCTCCTGGTGGGTCTGTGCCAGTTCCGGCAGCACCTGTCCGAGGAGGTCGTGGTCACGCTGCTGAGCCGGCTGTGGGAGGCGGGGGTCCGCTACCCGTACTGGGAGGCACACACCTTCCTCGTCGAGGACGGGCACGTCGAGCTGCGTGCCGCCAGCCGGGAGAGCCACCTCGGCCACTACCTGACCGTGCACCTCCTGGCCCAGCGCAGCATGGTGCCGGCCCAGCGCGAGGCGATCGACTGATCCTCCTCCGACCGCCGGCCGTCCGCGGCCGGACGGCCCCGCTGGTGCGTCCCAGCGGGCGGGATAGCCTCGACCGGTGACGAGCACCCAGCAGACCACGACCGGAGGCCCCTCCGCCGCAGGCTCCGAGTTCGACCGCGGCATCGCCCTCGAGCGCCGCGCCGAGGGGGAGTACGACGGCCACCTCGACGGCGCGTGGAGCATCGGCGCGGGCATCAACGGCGGCATGCTGCTCGCCGCGGCCGGCAACGCGCTGCGGCACACGTTCGCCGACGAGGCGCACCCCGACCCGATCTCGGTCAGCGCCTACTACCTCTCCGCCGCCAAGGACGGGCCCGCCCGGTTCGCCACCGAGGTCGTCCGCCGGGGCCGCAGCATGTCCACCGGCACGGTCACGATCAGCCAGCACGACGGCGGTGAGCAGGTCGAGCGGGTCCGTGCGCTGGCGACCTACGGCGACCTGACCGCGCTCCCCGACGAGGTCCGGACCACCGCGACCGCCCCGGAGCTGCCCCCGCTCGAGCAGTGCCTCGGCTCGGACCTGGCCCCTCCGGAGTTCAAGAAGAACGCGCCGCTGCTCGACCGGTTCGACCTGCGCCTGGACCCCGCGACCGCCGGCTGGGCGATCGGCAAGCCGTCCGGCCGCGGGCTGATCCAGGGCTGGCTGCGCCTGGCCGACGGCCGCGAGCCGGACCCGATCTCGCTGCTGCTCGCCCTCGACGCGCTCCCGCCGGTCACGTTCGACCTCGGCCTGCCCGGCTGGGCGCCGACCCTGGAGCTCACCGCCCACATCCGCGCCGTCCCGGCCCCCGGCTGGCTGCGCGTCGTGCACGCCACCCGCAACTTCGCCGGCGGCCTGCTCGAGGAGGACGCCGAGGTGTGGGACTCCACCGGCCGGCTCGTCGCCCAGTCCCGTCAGCTCGCTCGCGCGCCGCGCGGCTGACGGCAGACTCAGCGCAGCCGGGCGCGGGGCATCGCGAACACGAAGCGCCGTCCGGGGTACTCCGACAGCGACCACAGCTCGTCGCGTGAGGGCCAGTAGGTCAGGTCCTCCACGCCCACCGGCAGCACCCGTGCCCGACGGCTGAACGCGCCGGGGCGACCGACGTACATCGAGCCGCGGAGGTAGGGGCCGGCGCTCGTGGTGACGTACCAGCGGCCGTCGACGACGGTCGCGCCCTGCATGCCCTCGAGGCCCTCGGGGGAGAGCGACAGCGGGTGCGCGTGGCCCTCCTCGGAGGCGGCGAGCAGCGACGTCACCGGGTCGATCTCGAAGTCGACGAGCCGGGTGGTCCGGCCGCGGCGGCCGTACTCACCGGCCACCAGCCGCGGCCCGGACGGTTCGCGGACCAGCGACAGGAACGAGTAGCGCATCCGCTCGTGCCCGTCGTCGGCGAACGCGTCGTAGGTGAACCGCACCGGCAGCAGGTACCGGTAGCCGAAGCTGCCCTGCCCGACCCCCAGCCGGTCGCGGTCGCCGAGCGCGCCGACCCGCACCACGTCGTCGAGCCGGAACGTCGAGATCCCACGGGCGGTGCCGGCCACGTGCAGGTGCTCGCCGTGCCAGACGATCCCGCCGGCGTGCACCTTGAGCGGGCGTACGTCGACCTCGCCGTCGTCGCGCGTGACCACGTCGACGAGCAGGACGTGTCGATAGCGCGGCCGCTCGTCGCTCAGGTCGACCACGCTGATCCGCGAGCCTTTGTGCAGCCCGTCGAGCTCCTTGGAGTACGCACTCGTCATGACGACCCGCCGCCCGTCGTACACCTCGGACTCGTCGTGGTCGGCGGAGGTGGTGATGCCCTGCGGCCACCACCGTCTGCTCCGGTTGTCCTCGTCGTCCCAGCGGAAGCCCCAGTGCGCCGCCGCCCCCGGGACGCGTACGACGGTCGCGGTCCTGTTGAGGTCGGCGAGGACCCCGTCGAGCCCCACCCGCCCCCCGCCGCCGGACGACAGGGACGCGACGAGCCGCTCGATCCGGTCGCCGCGCTCCTCGCTGCGGCGCAGGTGCACACCCGGCCTCAACTACCCTGACCTCCGAACTCCCGGCTGGATCCCGAACGTACCCCAGAGGAGGTGCGCGATCGTGCTCGTCGTCGGTGCCGCGATCGTCCACGAGGGGCGCGTGCTGGCCGCCCGGCGCACCTCGCCTGCCGAGCTCGCCGGCGGCTGGGAGCTCCCCGGCGGCAAGGTCGAACCCGGCGAGGACCCGGCCGGCGCCGCTGTGCGCGAGGTCGCCGAGGAGCTGGGCTGCACGATCGCCGTCGTCCGGTTCCTCGACGCCGAGGTCACGATCCGCGACGGGCTGGTGCTTCGGGTCGCGCTCGCCGCCCTCGGCGCCGGGGAGCCGGTGCCCCGGGAGGCCGAGCACGACGCCGTGCGCTGGCTCGGGCCCGAGGAGCTGGACGCGGTGGCGTGGCTGGACCCGGACCGGCCGTTCCTCGACGAGGTCCGCGCGGTGCTGTCGGCGGCCCGGGAACCGCCGGGGACGGAGAGAGCCTTGGCAGACTGGGCGGTCAGGAGACCGGCGATCGAGAAGGAGCTGGGGTAGCCGTGCGGGCGGTGTTCTACGAGGAGGACGACGCGAGGGCCGTGGCGGCCCGGCTGGTCGGCGACGGGTTCGAGGCGACCGTCGCGCGCGAACGGCTCGCGGGCGAGGACGACGACGAGGACCACCCCTGGGCGGTCATCACCGACGCACCCGAGTTCGTGCTCGACGTGCTGGTCGAGGCCCATGACGGCTGGCTCGACGTGGAGGAGGCGACGCCGGCCCCGCCCGTCGTACCCCCGATGGAGCTGCCCGACGCCCCCCGCCGGGTCAAGGGACACTTCACCGACCGGCACCGCCCGCGAGGGGCTGGCTAGGCTGGCGCGCATGGAACAGCGCATGTTGCTGGTGCACGCGCACCCCGACGACGAGACGATCAACCAGGGCGCCACGATGGCCAAGTACGTCGCCCGCGGCACCCAGGTCACGCTCGTGACGTGCACCCTCGGCGAGGAGGGCGAGGTCCTCGTCCCCGAGCTCGAGCACCTCGCCTCGCACCGCGAGGACCGGCTCGGCGAGCACCGGATCACCGAGCTCGCCAACGCGATGAAGGAGCTCGGCGTCACCGACCACCGTTTCCTCGGCGGACCCGGGAAGTACCGCGACTCCGGCATGGTCTGGCACGAGGACGGCCACGCGGTCGCCGGCGACGAGGTCAAGGAGGGCACCTTCTGGCGCGCCGACCTCACCGAGGCCGCCACCGACCTGGTGTCGGTGATCCGCGAGGTCCGGCCGCAGGTGCTCGTGACCTACGACGAGTTCGGCGGCTACGGCCACCCCGACCACATCCAGGCGCACCGGGTGGCGATGTACGGCGCCGCGCTGGCTGCCGCCCGCTCGTTCCGCCCGGAGCTCGGCGAGGCGTGGGACATCGCCAAGATCTACTGGGGGGCGATGTCGGAGGGCCGGATGCGCGAGGGCCTGCGCCGGCTGCGTGAGTCCGGGGACACCACGTCCTTCGAGGGGATGGACCCCGACGGGCCGCTGCCGCCGTTCGTCACGCCCGACCACCTGCTCGACGCAGTCGTCGACGGGACCGACTTCGTGGACGCGAAGATGGCCGCGATGCGCGCCCACGCGACCCAGATCACCGTCGACGGCCCGTTCTTCGCGCTGTCGAACAACGTCGGCAACGAGGTGTGGGGCAGCGAGTTCTTCCGCCTGGTCAAGGGCGTGCGCGGCCCGGTGAACGGCGACGGTCTGGAGACCGACCTGTTCGCCGGCCTGGAATGAGGATTCTCGGCGTAGCGCTGAGCCTGCTCCTCGGGCTGGCGGCGGGGATCGCCGCGATCGCCGTCCACCGGTCCTCGCCCGGCCTGGTCCTCGGCGTGGGGACCGCCCTCGTCGCGCTGTGGGCGCTGCGACTGTGGCTCCCGGCGGCCGCGGCCGGGTTCGCCGCGGGTTGGCTGGCAGCGCTGGTGGTCGCCGTCGCGGGCCGGGGCGAGGGTGACTACGTGGTGTCGTCGGACCTGCGCGGCTGGATGCTGATCGGCGGGGGCTTCGCGGTCCTCGTCACCGGCATCCTGCTCGGCCGTGCGCCCGCGCGCCGTCGCGATTCCGGCTCGGTGGGTGCCTCCACCTAGGATTGCGCCTTGTGACTGACGAGCCGTTCAAGGAGCGCACGAGAGACCGCCGCGTGGTGACCCTGCTTCTGCTGGGTCTCCTCGTGCTTTTCGGGGCGCTCTACGCCGCGGGCTATGCCTTCACCGGCGACAAGGTCCCTCGCGGTACGACGGTCGCCGGCGTGGACATCGGGGGTCTGGCCCCGGCAGCTGCACGAGCACGCCTGGAGCAGGAGCTCGCGCCGCGGGCGGAGCAGCCGATCATCGTCGCCGCCGACGGGCAGCGGGCCCGGATCGACCCGGCCGACGCCGGCCTGGCGGTCGACTACGCCGCGTCGGTGGAGCAGGCCGGCGGGGGCCGCAGCCTCAACCCGGCCCGCATGTGGGACTACTTCACCGGCGGCGACGACCTGGACCCGGTGCTCGAGGTCGACCGGGCGGCGCTCGACGCCGCCGTGGACTCCTTCGCCCAGGACGTCGACGAGCCGGCGGTCGAGGGCGAGATCGCCTTCAAGGACGGGCAGCCCGAGCCCCGCTTCCCCGAGTCCGGGCAGCAGGTCGACCGCGAGGCAGCGGCCGCCACGATCACGGACGCGTTCCTCGACGCGGGCGTCGACGGCGCCGTCCAGCTCGAGGTCGCCGAGATCGAGCCGGAGGTGACCGAGGACGAGGTCCGCGCGGCGCTCGACGAGTTCGCCAACCCGGCCATGTCGGCCCCGGTCACGCTCGTGCTCGGAGACGACGAGGTCGTCGTACGCCCGGAGGCCTTCGCACGTGCCCTCTCGATGACCGCCGACAACGGCGAGCTCGAGCCGCAGGTCGACGAGAAGAAGCTGATGCGCGCGGTCCGGCCGGCGATGCGGACCGTGGCGCTGAGCCCCGAGCCCGCCACCGTGCGCCTCGTGGACGGCAAGCCGAAGGTCGTGCCGGGCAAGAACGGCGTCACCTTCGACCCCGCCGAGGTAGCAGAAGAGCTCCCCGACGCACTCGTGCAGCCCGACGGGCAGCGTCGGGTCGAGGTCGAGGCCAAGGTCGCCAAGCCGGCGTTCACGACCCAGGACGCCCGCAAGCTGAAGATCAAGGAGGTCGTCTCCTCCTTCACGACGTACTACCCCCACGCGGACTACCGCAACGTCAACCTGGGCCGTGCCGCCGAGCTGGTCAACGGCACCGTGCTCAAGCCGGGGGAGACCTTCAGCCTCAACGACACCGTCGGCGAGCGCACCGCCGAGAACGGCTTCACCGAGGGCTTCATCATCAGCAACGGGGTCTTCAAGGAGGACCTCGGCGGCGGCGTCTCCCAGGTGGCGACCACGCTGTTCAACGCCGCCTTCTTCGCCGGCCTCGAGGACGTCGAGCACAAGCCGCACTCGTTCTACATCGACCGCTACCCGATCGGCCGCGAGGCGACCGTGGCGTGGGGCGCGGTGGACCTGAGGTTCAAGAACGACACCCCGTACGGCGTCCTGATCGAGGCGTGGATCAACCCCTCGACCTCCGGCTCGTCGGGGGAGATGAACGTCCGGTTCTGGTCCACGAAGTACTGGGACATCACCGCCGGCGTCTCCGACCGCTACAACTTCACCCAGGAGAAGACGCGCTACATCACCGACGAGAACTGCACGCCGCACGACGGCTACGGCGGCTTCGACATCGACGTGTACCGCTACTTCCGCCGGCACGGCAGCGACGAGCTGGTCCGCACCGAGACCATGCACACCACCTACACCCCCTCCGACAGCGTGGTGTGCGGCAAGCCGCCCAAGGACGGGTGAGCGACTCCGGCTGTCCGGGGTGTCCGCGATGCTGAGGCTTTACGT
The DNA here is from genome assembly GCF_054781215.1 of Nocardioides pakistanensis. Taxonomy (NCBI): domain Bacteria; kingdom Bacillati; phylum Actinomycetota; class Actinomycetes; order Propionibacteriales; family Nocardioidaceae; genus Nocardioides; species Nocardioides pakistanensis. The sequence goes on from NZ_BAAGUV010000033.1 coordinate 158,792, forward strand.
TATTTGTGGAGATCGCGTTACCTTGCGGTAGCAGGTGTGTGGAGCGCCCCGTCGGATGCTTGAGCCATGAACCTCGACGGCTTCCGGCAGCTTCGCAGCAGCGTCCAGTGCGACGCGACGCCTGCGTCCTCCCAGGTTCGCCGGATCCTCGAGGACGGACTGCGCGAGGAGCTGCTCGCCACCGGGGTCTGCACCGACCTCGCGGTGGGCAGCTCCGGCGAGGCCGACCGTCACCTCGTCGCGCTCGGCCTCTTCGGCTCCGAGCTCGACGAGGACGAGGTCGCCGCCGCGGTCACCCGCGCCTGGGGCGAGGTCGCCTTCCACCACTGGCAGGCCGGTGCCTTCCTGGTCGAGGACGGTCACGTCGAGTTCCAGGCGCTGAGCCTGGACCGGCCCGGCGGTCACTACGTCACCGTGCACCTGGTCCTCCAGCGTGCAGACGTCCCGGCCAACCCGCGTCCGGCCGCCCCTGTCGTGCCGCTCCAGCGCCGCATCGTCGGCCAGGACCGGCCGGCCCTCACCTTGGTGCACAGCGCCTAGGTCCCCGTCTCCGGCGGCGTGTGACGGTCCCCCCGTACCGTTCCACGCCGCCGGGCTGTTTTCCGACGCGGCACCGGCCGTCCTCGTGCTCAGCGCACGGTCAGGTAGCGGTACGCGTGGTGGGTGGTGAAGCCGAGCTTCTCGTAGGCGGCGATCGCGGCCGGGTTGTCCCCGCGCACCTGCAGGTAGGCGGTCGTCGCGCCGCGCTCGGCGGCCCACCCGAGCAGGGCGGACATCACGACGGTGCCGAGCCCCTGCCGGCGGTGGTCGGGGGAGACCCACACGTTCGTGATCCCGGCCCAGTCCTCGTCGCCGGGCTCCTCGCCGTTTCCGCGCGCGACGCGGCCCTTGGCGACCACCTCGCCGGCATCCGTGGTGCGCACCGAGACGAAGCCGACCTCGCGCGGTCCGGCCAGCACGGTCATCGCCGCGTCGCCGTGAGACAGCGCGCGCTCGTCGTCGGCGAGCCAGGCGGCCTCCGCCTGCGAGGAGACGGTGACGGTGGGTACGACGGGCGGCAGCGACCGTCGTACCGACCGGCGGGCCGCGGACACCGACGCGAGCTGGAACAGCGTGTCGTCCTCGCCGGGGCGGGCGCCGACCCAGCCGGCGGCCGCCAGGTCACGGTGCTCGTCGGAGTCCACCACCACCTGGGCCAGCGGAGGAAGACCTCGCGCGCGGTAGAACTCGACCACCCGGGCGAGGGCGGGACCCAGCGGAAGGCCCGGGTCGCCGACGGCGAGCACGGAGTTCGCCCGGCTGCTGAACCCGTCGGCGGCGCGGAGCACCCAGTCGCCGAGGTGCTCGGTCTCCCGGGCCGGCCACGACGCGAGCGCGCGCCGCTCGGCCAGCGCCGCCGTCACGCGCAGCCGCGCCGAAGGGCGGGGCGGGACCGGCTTGCCCGAGACCACGTCCGCGATCGTGATCCGGACGACCTCGCCGTCCTCCTTGCGCACGGTCGCGACACCGTCCGCCCAGGTCTCCAGCACGCCGAGGACGTCGACGAACGCCGGTCCGCCCGACGGCCCGGTCTCGCCGGGCACCAGCCGCCGGACGACGACGCGCTGGCCGAGGACGTGAGGACCGAGACCGGGAGGCGTGCTCGTCACGGGCGGCAACTTTCGCTGGTTGGACCGGGTGCGCCTGCGGTGGGCGCGCCCGTGATACTAGGCTGTACCAAGCGTGTGCGTGGTAACACCGCAGTGCCGAGCTCAGGCACCGCCGACGCCCCGGACGCCGGATCGAATCCATCTCGAGGAGGAACCAAGGTGACGTACGTCATCGCGCAGCCCTGCGTGGACGTCAAGGACAGGGCCTGCGTCGACGAGTGCCCCGTCGACTGCATCTACGAAGGCCAGCGCATGCTCTACATCCACCCGGATGAGTGCGTCGACTGCGGTGCCTGCGAACCGGTCTGCCCGGTGGAGGCGATCTTCTACGAGGACGACACTCCGGAGCAGTGGAAGGACTACTACAACGCCAACGTGCAGTTCTTCGACGACCTGGGTTCGCCGGGCGGCGCCGCGAAGATGGGTGTGATCGACAAGGACCACCCGATGATCGCCGCGCTGCCTCCGCAGAACCAAGAGTGACCGACCAGAGCTCCGGCACCGTGCCGCCCCCCGCACCGTGGTGGGCGGCACGTGCTGTCTCCACCCGTCTGCCGGACTTCCCGTGGGACCGTCTGGTGCCGTACGCCGAGCGGGCCCGCTCCCACGAGGACGGGATCGTCGACCTGTCCGTCGGGACGCCGGTGGACCCCACGCCGGAGGTGGTCCAGCAGGCGCTGCGCGACGCCGCGGACTCACCGGGCTACCCGGTCACGGTCGGCAAGGCGGAGACCCGGCAGGCCTGCATCGACTGGCTCGAGCGCCGGCACGGCGTGACCGGGCTCGGGCTCGACGCGGTGCTGCCGGTGATCGGCTCCAAGGAGCTGATCGCCTCGCTGCCCTCGCACCTCGGCCTGGGCGCGCGTGACCTCATCGTCTATCCGCGCCTGGCGTACCCGACCTACGAGGTCGGCGCCCGGCTCGCCGGTGCCCGGGCGCTCGCGGCGGACTCGCTGACCTCGCTCGGCCCCGAGCGCGTCTCGCTGCTGTGGATCAACTCGCCGTCCAACCCGACCGGCAAGGTGCTCCCGGTCGACCACCTCCGCAAGGTCGTCGCCTGGGCCCGCGAGCGCGGGGTCCTGCTGGTCTCCGACGAGTGCTACATCGAGACCGCGTGGGACGAGAAGCCGCTCAGCGTGCTGCACCCCGACGTCTGCGACGGCGACCACAGCGGTCTCCTCGCGGTGCACTCGCTGTCGAAGCGGTCCAACCTGGCCGGCTACCGGTGTGCGTTCGTCGCCGGTGACCCGGCGGTGGTCGGCGAGCTGCTGGCGGTGCGCAAGAACCTCGGGCTGCAGATGCCCGGCCCGCAGCAGGTGGCGATGAAGGCCGCGCTCGACGACGACACCCATGTCGAGGAGCAGCACGCCCGCTACGCCGCACGCCGGGCCAAGCTCAAGAAGGCCCTGGAGCGGGTCGGCTTCCGGATCGACGAGTCCCAGGGGTCGCTGTACCTCTGGGCGACGCGTGGCGAGCCGTGCTGGGAGACCGTGGCGGGGCTGGCCGACCTCGGCATCCTGGTGGCCCCCGGCGACTTCTACGGCCCGGCCGGCGCCGAGCACGTCCGGGTCGCGTTCACCGCGACCGACGAGCGGGTCGACGAGGCGGTACGCCGGCTCGGCTGACCGTCGTTCCCCGGGCCGCGGCCGGACCCGGCCGGGTCACTCCCAGGCGACCCGCGGCCCGGGCATCGCGTGCACCCGGCTGATCGCCGTACGGTGCGGGGCGGCCGACTTGATGGTGACCGCGGAGATGCTCTCCACGCGGATCACCGAGTGCTCGGCGTCGTCGTCGGCGTGGAGCACCACACCGAAGCCGTCCACGGCGAGGACGCGGCCACGCACCCACATGCCCTCCACCAGGACCTCCACGGGGACCCCGGCGTCGCGGGCACGGTTCAGTGCGGTGCCGATGGTGTAGATCATCGAGTCGCTGCTCACGGCCCGCCCCCTTGTGCGTTGGTCCCACCATTGCAGCCCGGGCGAGCGGCCCGTGTCCACGCAAACGGGGTGATGCGGCCCAGGACCACCCGCTCGTCCCATCCCGGCTCTCGTCCGTTCGGTTGAACAGAACGCGCAAATCCGGACAAGGCCGACGGACGCCCGGCCGGTCAGCCGCCCTCGTGGACGTCGACGTGCACGTGGTCGCGGTGCTCGAGCACCGCGCGGTCGCCGGGACGGTCGCCGGGGTCGTAGTCACGCCAGCCCTGTCCCGAACGGGCGCCGGAGGACCAGATCCGGGCGTCGAAGATGACGTGCTGGACGCCGAGCCGGTCGGCGTGGGCCACGAGGTACTGCGCGATCGCCCACCCGCGCCGGTTGTTGGCTTCGTTGACGGGCCGGACGAAGATGTCGACCGCGCGGCCGTCGTAGTGCGTCGAGCCGGCCTGGTGGCCGTCACGGACCCCCTCGGGGGCGAACCCGCCGAGGGAGAGGTCGCCGAACGCCTTCTCCACGTCCTTGCGCACCGCCGCGGCTCGGGGGGTCAGCCCGCTGCGGCCCGGCCGCTCCTCCTCGAGGCCGCTGGGCGTGCGCACGACGCAGCTGAACCGGCCACCGGGGGAGTAGCCGGTCAACGCCGAGGCGAGTGCGCGGGCGTCGGCGGCGTGGTCCTCGTAGGCCTCCGGGAAGCCCGAGCGCTGTACCGCCTGTGCGGCCTCGGTGATCCGCATCTCCTCGTAGCCCTCGATCTTCTCTAGGGCGTCGTAGAACGCGTTGGTGGCGAAGTAGGGGTCCTGCACCTGCTTCTCGGTGCCCCAGCCCATCGACGGCCGCTGCTGGAAGAGCCCGAGCGAGTCCCGGTCGCCGTGGTCGAGGTTCTCGATCTTGCTCTCCTGGTAGGCCGTCGCCAGCGCGATCGAGACCGCACGAGCGGGCAGGCCCCGGCGCACGCCGACCGCGGCGATGATCGCGGCGTTCTCCGCCTGCTCGATGCTCAGCTCGGCCGTGACGTCGCCGACCTCGACGGTGCAGCCCTCCGGGTCGGGGAACGGGCCGACCCCGCGGAGCACGAGCACGCCGGCGGCGGCCACGACGGCGAGCACCGACAGCACGACGAGCAGGGCCCGGCCGGCCCTGCCCGCCTCGGTGCGGCGCCGTCCTCGTCGTGGTGGGGTGGTCAGGTGGTTCAGGTCAGTCGTTGGCATGCAGAGCCGCGTTCAGCTCGATGCCCTCCCCCTGCCACGGCACGGCCTCGATCGCCCCGGTGACCGAGTTGCGGCGGAAGAGGATGTTGTCGACCCCGGAGAGCTCGGCGGCCTTGATCAGCTTGGGCTTGTTGTCCATGTCGCGCACGGTGACCTTGGTGCCGGCGGTGACGTAGCAGCCGGCCTCGACCACGCAGTCGTCGCCCAGGGAGATGCCGATGCCGGCGTTGGCGCCCACCAGACAGCGCTCGCCGACGGAGATGACCTCCTTGCCGCCGCCGGACAGCGTGCCCATGATCGACGCACCGCCACCGACGTCGGAGCCGTCGCCGACCACCACGCCGGCGCTGATCCGGCCCTCCACCATGGAGGCGCCGAGCGTGCCGGCGTTGAAGTTGACGAAGCCCTCGTGCATCACGGTGGTGCCGTTGGCCAGGTGCGCGCCGAGGCGGACCCGGTCGGCGTCGGCGATCCGCACGCCGGACGGCAGGACGTAGTCGGTCATCCGCGGGAACTTGTCCACGCCGTACACCGCGACGCTGCGCCCGGCCGCCCGCATCCGCAGCCGGGTCTGCTCGAAGCCCTCGACCGCGCAGGGGCCCTCGCTGGTCCACACGACGTTGGTCAGCAGCCCGAAGATGCCGTCCATCGAGATCGTGCGCGGGGCGACCAGCCGCCAGCTGAGCAGGTGCAGCCGAAGCCACGCGTCGTGCACGTCCGCCGGGGCGGCCGACAGGTCGGGGACGACGGTGCGGACGACGGTGCGGCGCACCCCGCGCACCTCGTCGACACCCTCGAGCGCGGTCAGGTCCTCAGGGGGCTCGACGTGCTCGGCGGCCTCGCCCAGCTCGGGAGCGGGGTACCAGGTGTCGAGCACCCCACCCTCACCGTCGAGTCCGGCGAAGGTGGCGAGGCCGAAACCCCATGCGCTCGTGGCTGTCTGCTGCTGGTTGCTGTCGGTCACGTGTGCCACGCTATCGAAACGTCACAAGCCACGAGGGGCCGGATCGAGCCGTCCCGGCATGCGGGAGGAGACACCGATGGCAGCGGGCACACACGGGGTCGCACGCTGGAAAGAGCTGTGCATGGACACCACGGGCGGTGACCGGCTCGGTCGGTTCTGGGCGGCGGCGGCCGGCCTGGAGCTCCGGCCCGACGGCGGCCCGGGCGATCTCGTGGGGCCGACCGAGGGCCACGGCATCGCGCTCTGCGAGGTGCCCGAGGCCAAGACCGTGAAGCATCGCGTGCACCTCGACGTCTACGCCGCCGCGACCGCCGACCTGGAAGCGCTCGGCGCGCGCGTCGTGCTTCCCGCAGAGGAGTCCGGGTTCCGGTGGACGGTGATGGCCGACCCCGAGGGCGGGGAGTTCTGCTCCTTCCCGAAGCCGGCCGACCAGCTGCCGTCGTACCGCATCCACGGGCTGGTGGTCGACTCGGCCGACCCTGAGGCGCAGGCCCGCTGGTGGGGCGAGGTGCTCGGCGGCCGGCGTGACGGCTCCGAGGAGAAGGGCTGGTGGTGGCTGACCGACGTGCCCGGCATGCCGATCACGACGATGGACTTCGTCCCGGTGCCCGAGCCGAAGTCGGTCAAGAACCGCATCCACTGGGACGTCTACGGCACCGTCGAGGAGCTGCAGGACCGCGGCGCGACCGTGCTGCGGTCCCCTGACGAGGACCCGTCCGCCCCCGGTGCGATCTCCTGGACGGTGATGGCCGACCCCGAGGGCAACGAGTTCTGCGTCTTCGAGCGCTGACAAGATGGCGGCCATGAACCTCCTGGATCTCGGCAACGACGTGGTCACCCTCACCGAGCAGCTCGTCGACATCGAGTCGGTCAGCGGCAACGAGGAGGCGATCGCCGACGCGGTGGAGGCGCAGCTGCGCGCCCTGCCACACCTGGAGGTCAGCCGGTTCGGCAACACCGTCGTGGCGCGCACCGACCAGGGGCACTCCGAGCGGGTGGTCATCGCCGGCCACCTCGACACCGTGCCGCTCAACGACAACCTGCCGGCCCGTCGCGAGGGCGGGCACCTGCACGGGCTCGGCACCTGCGACATGAAGGGCGGGGTCGCGGTGGCCCTACGGATCGCCGCGACGATGCCGGCCACCAACCGCGACATCACCTTCCTCTTCTACGAGTGTGAGGAGGTCGAGGCCGAGCGCAACGGGCTCAAGCTGCTCGGTGACAGCCACCCCGAGCTGCTCCGCGCCGACTTCGCGATCCTCATGGAGCCCTCCGACGCCGTCGTCGAGGCAGGGTGCCAGGGCACGATGCGCGTCGACGTGGTGACCCACGGGGAGCGTGCCCACTCCGCTAGGTCCTGGCGCGGCGCCAACGCCATCCACGCCGCCGGCGACGTGCTCGACCGGCTCCGGGCCTACGAGCCGCGACGCCCGGTTATCGACGGACTGCAGTACCACGAGGGCCTCAACGCGGTGTTCATCAACGGCGGCGTCGCCGGCAATGTCGTCCCCGACCGCTGCACGGTGTCGGTCAACTACCGGTTCGCGCCCGACCGCTCGGAGGCGGAGGCCGAGGTGCACCTGCGGGAGGTCTTCGAGGGGTTCGAGGTCGAGCTCAGCGACTCCGCACCTGCGGCGATGCCCGGGCTCTCGGTGCCCGCGGCCGCCGCCTTCGTCGAGGCCGTCGGGGGCGTGGTCAACCCGAAGTTCGGCTGGACCGACGTCGCGCGGTTCAGCGCCCTGGGCATCCCGGCCGTCAACTTCGGCCCCGGCGACCCGCACCTGGCCCACAAGCAGGAGGAGTCGGTGCCCATCGAGCAGCTGGTCCAGGTCGAGCAGCAGATGCGCGCCTGGCTCGCGCCTGCGCCGGCGTCCTCGTGACCCCGGATAACCTCGCCGCATGACCGAGGAGATCCCCGGGCCGGCCAAGCAGCGCGGTCGCACCACCATGCGGCGCCGCGGCTACGACAGCGGCACCACCGACCAGCACCTGCTCGACTCCCGCGGCCCGAGCGACTGGGTGCACACCGACCCGTGGCGGGTGCTGCGGATCCAGGCGGAGTTCATCGAGGGCTTCGGCTCCCTGGCCGAGCTCGGTCCGGCGATCTCGGTGTTCGGCTCGGCCCGCAGCGCCCCCGGCGACCCGATGTACGACCTGGCCGAGCAGCTCGGTCGTGCCCTCACCGACGCGGGCTTCGCGGTGATCACCGGCGGCGGCCCCGGGATCATGGAGGCCGCCAACAAGGGCGCCTGCGAGAGCGGCGGGGTCTCGGTCGGTCTCGGCATCGAGCTGCCCTTCGAGGCGGGCCTGAACCCGTACGTCGACATCGGGGTCAACTTCCGCTACTTCTTCGCGCGCAAGACGATGTTCGTCAAGTACGCCCAGGGCTTCATCGTCCTGCCCGGCGGCTTCGGCACCTTCGACGAGCTGTTCGAGGCGCTCACCCTGGTGCAGACCCGGAAGGTCACGTCGTTCCCGATCGTGCTGATCGGCACCGAGTACTGGTCCGGACTGGTCGACTGGATCCGCGGCACCGTCCTCGGCCACGGCAAGATCTCCGAGCCCGACCTGGCCATGTTCCACGTCACCGACGACGTCGACGAGGCCGTCCGGATCGTCGAGGAGGCGCGCGCCCGGCACCGTCGTGGCGCGCCGGAGGACGAGGAGTTCCAGGTGGCCGTCGAGTGGGACGCTGAGTAGCCATGACCTGGTTCTTCGCAGTCCTGATCGTGCTGCTGATGGGGGCGGTCGCGGTCGTCGCCGCGGGCAGGGGCGGCACCATGGCGGAGGTGTACGACGACCGCCCGGACTCGCGCGTGCAGGGCGAGGAGCCGCTGTCGGGTGACGACCTGCGCCGGGTGCGCTTCACCACAGCCCTCCGTGGCTACCGCATGTCGGAGGTCGACGCCCTGCTGGCACGGCTGGCCGCCGAGCTCGACGCCGCCGGGGGGACCACTGCGCCGGGTGCCGCCGATGCGGCGCCCGGTGCCCCCGCCCCCACGGGCGAGACCGCCGAGCCGCCCGAGGAGGCGCGCTGATGCGCGCCCTGGTCCGCTGCGAGGTGACCGTGGCCGCACCGGCCCGCGTGGTGTGGAGCTACGTGACCGACTGGCCGCGGCAGGGCGAGTGGATCCCGCTCACCCGCGTCGAGGTGGTCGGCGACCCGCGGCTGCGCCACACCGTCGGTGGCAAGATCCGGGCCTGGACCGGGCTCGGCCCGGTCGGCTTCTGGGACCCGATGACGATCACCGCCTGGGAGGAGCAGCCCGACGGAAGCGCCCGCTGCGAGGTGCTGCACACCGGCGCGGTGGTGCGGGGCGATGCGGAGTTCGCGGTGCACGCCGACGGCGCTGACGCCTGCAGGTTCGTGTGGTGGGAGCGGCTGGACATCCCGGGCGGGCCGGTCGGGGCGCTGCTGTGGCGGCTCGGTGGCTGGGCGGCGCGTCGTGGCGTCGGTCTCGCCCTGCGTCGGATGGCCGCCCGCGCCGAGTGGCTGGCCGGAGGCCGTCGTGGCTGACCCGACACCCGAAGCCCCCGCAGGGCTGCTGGCCGGGGCCGACGGACGGCTGCGGTGCGCCTGGGCCGGATCGGCGCCCGAGTACCTCGCCTACCACGACCAGGAGTGGGGGCGTGAGGTCCGCGGCGACCGGGCGCTGTTCGAGCGGATGAGCCTCGAGGCGTTCCAGTCCGGTCTCTCGTGGATCACGATCCTCCGCAAGCGTGAGCGGTTCCGTGCCGCGTTCGCGGGCTTCGATCCCGAGCAGGTGGCGGCGTACGACGAGGGCGACGTGCACCGGCTGCTCGACGACGCCGGCATCGTCCGCAACCGCGCCAAGATCGAGGCCACGATCGCCAACGCGCGGGCCGTGCTCGACCTCGACGTGGGGCTCACCGACCTGCTGTGGTCGTTCGCGCCGGCCGCGCCACGGCCGGCACCGCGCACCCTCGACGACGTTCCCGCGACCACACCGGAGTCGCGGGCGATGGCCAAGGAGCTCAAGCGCAGGGGGTTCAGGTTCGTCGGACCCACCACCAGCCATGCCCTGATGCAGGCCACCGGGATGGTCGACGACCACCTCGCCGAGTGCTGGGTGCGCAGATCGGGCTGACGCCACGCCGACGTCCGGATTCACCCCACTGGTCACATCGCGTTCACCAATCGGGCATGCTTCGAGTGTGACGCCGTTTCTCGCCACCGTGGTGCTGACCGTCCTCGCGGCCGTCGTGGTCGTCCTGACGAGGGTGCGCCTGGCCAACGACAGCGAGGCCGCGGGCCGGCTGTCGATCCCCACCAACGTGCTCAACACCCACACGGTCGCAGGGGGGCTTGCGCTGGTGGCCTGGGTGGCGTTCCTGGTCACCGGCACCGGCTGGCTCGGTGCGGTCGGCCTGCTGTTCTGGTGGGTCACGGTCGTCGCCGGCCTGATGATCCTGGCGCGCTGGATGCCCGCCAAGGGGCGGCACTCCTCCGCCCCCCGCGCCGACACGTGGGGCGAGGGGCCGGGCCTCTCGGTGCTCGCGCACGTCGGCCTGCTGGTCGGTGCGGTGGTCTTCACCGTGCTGTTCCTGCTCGGTTCGATCCCGTGACCGGGAGGGCGGCCGTTGGGGCCGTCGCCGCGTTCGCCGCGGTCACGGCCGGCGCCGATGCCCTTCCCCAGCAGACGTCGGCGGCGGACGCCACGACGACGGTGGCCGCTGCCACCTCCGCGCCGCGCCGTCCCGCGGTGGTCGAGCAGCGGGTGATCGGCCGGTCAGTGAAGGGCAGGCCGATCCGCGCCTGGCGCCTCGGCGAGCCGCGGTCGAGGGTGAAGGTGGTGGCGCTGGCCTCCCTGCACGGCGACGAGGCACACCCCCGGATGATCCTGGACCAGCTGCGCGACGGCCGTCCGGTGCGCGGCATCGACCTGTGGGTGGTGCCCGCGGCCAACCCCGACGGTCTGCGCGGCCGTCAGCGCAAGAACGCCAACGGGGTCGACCTGAACCGCAACTTCCCCCGGGCCTGGGTGCCGCAGGACGGCCAGACCGAGTCCGGGTCAGGGCCGGCCTCCGAGCCGGAGACCCGGGCCCTGATGCGGTTCCTCCGGCGGGTGGACCCGCGGTTCGTGGTGTCCTTCCACCAGCCGCTGCACGGCGTGGACACCTGGCGGGCCAAGCGGCCCCGGTTCGTGCGCCGGCTCGCCGAGCACCTGCGGCTGCCGCGCAAGGAGTTTCCGTGCGGCGGCACCTGCCACGGCACGTTCACGCAGTGGTTCAACCACCACTTCGACGGCGCCGCGGTGACCGTGGAGTACGGCGCCCGGCCGTCCTGGGAGCACATGAACCGCCGGGCGCCGCGCCAGCTGCTGCGCGCCCTCGGCGGCACCCGCTGATCCGTTCCCCCGGGTCACGGCGTCGGCTAGAACCGTCGTACCACCCAGGCCCGCGGTCCCATCACGATCCGCGGCCGGGCGTCGGGGTCCAGCCACCTGACCAGCCAGCGCACGTCGTCGATCGGGCCTGACACGCAGCCGGCGGTGTAACGGTTCTCCTTCACGTGCAGGAAGATCCCACCACCCCGATCGGTGTCGGCCTGGTTGCGGGCGACGAACTGCTTGCGCCGGGGAGACCAGCGCACCCCCTTCGGCAGGTTGTAGCCGAGCACGATGCTGTAGGCATACTCCACCGGGTAGTCGGCGAGCCGCTCGACGTACCCCGACCGCCACCGGGAGCCGGCGGCCCGCCGTGGCTGCAGGATGTTGTACGTCGCCGGGTCGCGCGGCTCGTAGGGCCACACGTCGTCCCCGTCGACCCGGCGGTACGGCAGCCGGCTGCCCGGGTCGGGCCGGTTGCCGAACACCCGCGGCATCGTGAACCGGCCGGCCGGCGTGGTCCCGGTCGACTGCCGGCGCTCGGCCGCCTTGGCGAAGCCGTTCCAGCCCAGGGAGACGACGACCGGCCCTCGGACCAGCCGCCAGGAGTCGCCGCGCCGCTGCCAGACGCGCATCGTCGCCTTCGTGTCCGACCACCGCCGGTTGGTGACCGTGACCAGCTGCTTCACCGCGGGCGGGAGGTCGATCTGCGAGGCCAGGTTCGGCTGCTGTGCCGTGGCCGGGCTGCCGAGCGGCCCGGCCAGCACCGAGACCCCGAGCAGCAGGGCGGCTAGGGGGACCAGCAGGCGCGCGAGCATGGGCTCACCTTCCTTCGAACGCCGGCTTCTGCTTGGCCACGAACGACGCGACCGCCCGTTCATGGTCCTGCGTGGCTCCGGTGAGTGCCATCATCTGCGCCTCGAAGTCCAGGGAGCTCGCGAAGTCGTGCCCGGCGGAGTACTCCATCGACCGGCGGACGGCGCCGAAGGCGACCGTCGGGCCGGCCGCGAGCCGCTGCGCGAGCGCGGTCACCTCACCGTCGAGGTCGGCAGCGGGCACGACCTTGGTTGCCAACCCCAGCTCGAGAGACTCCTCGGCCGACAGCGTGCGTGGGAAGTACAGCAGCTCGAGCGCCTTGGCCCGCCCGACCAGGCGGGGCAGCGTCCAGGACGCCCCGGTGTCGCAGGACAGGGCGATCCCGGTGAAGGCGAGGTTGAACCCGGCCGTGTCGGCCAGCACCCGGAAGTCGCAGGCGAAGGCCAGCGAAGCGCCGGCTCCGGCGGCGACGCCGTTGACCGCGGCGATGACCGGCTTGGGCATCGTCGCGACCGCCTTCACCGTCGGGTTGTAGTGCTCCGGCACGGTGCGGAACAGCTCGTCGGAGGACCGGCTGTTGAGGATCTCCACGTGCTCCTTGAGGTCCTGGCCCACACAGAACGCCCGACCGGTGCCGGTCAGCACCACGCACCGGACCGCGTCGTCCTCGGCCGCCTCGGTGACCGTGTCGCGCAGCGCGACCTTCGTGGCCACGTCGAGGCTGTTCATCGCGTCGGGCCGGTTCAGGGTGATGGTCGCGACGCCGTCGTCGACGGTGTAGGTCACGGCTTGGTCGGTCATGGCTCTCCAGTCAGTGGTCGGACGGTCACAGGGGATGGTCACACGGGATGGTCAGGGGGTGGTGGTCAGCGGCGTGGTGGAGACCGGCTCCGCGGTGCTCGCCGCCAGGTGCGCGTCGACGAACCGGGCAGCGGCGGGCAGCAGCCGGGCGGCCTCGGCGGAGAAGAACCGAGCCGCGTCGTGGCCGGCCCAGTCCTCCGGCAGCAGCTCCACCGGCAGGCCGGGGTCGGAGAACAGGAACTTCCGCCACCCGTGCACCAGGTGCGACCGGACCACGAAGGCCCGCTCGTCCCCGGCGAGTGCCTCGGTGCCCAGCACGGCGGCAGGGTCCGCGACCAGCCGCCGGGCGTCCTCGTGCCAGGTCGCGTAGGCGGCGCCCAGCGCGTCGAGGTCCCAGGCCGCCGCGGCGAGCGCAGCCGGGTCGCCGTCGTAGGCCTCGAAGCGGTGAGCGGTCGCCCGCTCCCCGGCCAGCAGGCCGTCGACCTCCGGGGAGGCGTACGGCGAGATCCAGGTGCCGTCGGTGAGCGGGGCGTAGCCGAGGAAGGCGAGGCCCGACCGCACCCGTTCCCGTCCCGAACGGCCCGGCACCGAGGTGAGCACGACCAGGTCCCAGCCGCCCTTCCAGCCGCTCTCGCGGGTGCGGTAGATCCGGGAGGTCGCGTCGTCGAGCCGCTTGCGGGCCTTGTCCGTGGCGGCGTAGCCGCGGGCTCCGCCGATCTCGACGGGAGTCAGCCAGCCCTGCCGCACCATCCGCGAGATCGCCGTACGGACCGCTGGTGCCGCCACCCCGAGCGGGGCCAGGATCCGCACGAGCGCAGCCACCGGGGCCCGGTCCCCGCGCGTGCGCAGGTGGTCCCCGAAGAGGTCGAAGAGCGCGGATCGGGCGTGCACAGGAGCGAGTCTGCCGCATGTCGCACGGGACCGCCCGGGGTGTCCGCACCGACCGGTCCGGAGGATGTTGTCGTCAGTCATGCCGGGAATGGGGGATAATGGACGCGCAGAGCGGCGTGTCACGGGGGTGCCGTTCGATGTGGGAGGGACCGCATCGACCCCGACGCGGCGCTAGACCAAGGAAGAGGTGTTCGCATGGCGGCGATGAAGCCGCGGACGGGCGACGGCCCGCTCGAGGTCACGAAGGAAGGGCGCGGCATCGTGATGCGCGTCCCGCTCGAGGGCGGTGGCCGTCTTGTCGTCGAGCTCAACGCCGAAGAGGCCGGTGCCCTCGGCGCGGCCCTCAACGAGGTCGTCGGCTGACTGACCCATCTGGGTCAACGGCCCAGCAGCTCCGAGTGGAAGGCCCCGGTCGTCGAGGACGGCCGGGGTCTTCCCGTTCCCGGCTGGATGCGCGGCGCGACCCGGTGTCCCGGTTGCCCGAAATCGTCGCCGCTGACCGCTACGCTGCACCCTTGTTGGCCGACCAGGCCCTCTGACCCGATCTCGCAGGTAGGGGTGTGAGGGCGTCTGGTTTCGGGTGCTCGCCCCGCGTGTCA